>JBBIUL010000016.1:0-16423 GCA_037440265.1 Nitrospira sp.
ACTTTCAACTCCACTGTTCCGTTCCCTGGTTCTTGATTTCTCACCCGCCGATTTGTGCGAGTGATTTTATACCCAGTGGAAAATCTTTTCCCCTTTCCAGGAAATGCCCGGACGGTTTAACAATGACTGACATCCGTATCAGATGTCCAATATCCTCATCGGTGATTCCAAGTCGCATCGGATTCTTCACATCGATTTCAATACCGGAAAAAAGACACGGCCTTATTTTCCCGTCGGCAGTCAGCCTCAGTCTGTTACAGTATCCGCAGAAGCATTCAGTTGCCGGACTGATAAATCCGATGAGTCCTCTTGCCCCCTTTATCCTGAAATTTCGTGAAGGTCCCTGACCTTTGAATTCCATGAGTTCAAACCTTCCCAGCACAGATATTCTCTCCATCATTTCGCTCTTGTCAACTCTTAACCCTTCTGCACCAAAACTGTTGCAGCCAAACGGCATAAGTTCAATAAACCGCACATGACAGTCCTTTGCAAAAGTCAGGTGAGCAAAATCAGCAATCTCATCATCGTTCAGGCCTTTCACAGGAACCATATTCAGCTTAACAGGGTACAGCCCCGCCTGTTCCGCCTCATGTATCCCGTCCAGCACCTTCTGCAGGTCACCCCCCCGCGTAATTGACCTGTATTTTTTTTCGTTCAGTGTATCAAGGCTTATATTAATCCTGTCGAGACCTGCTTCCTTCAACTGTCCTGCCATTTGAGAAAGACGCGTTCCGTTTGTAGTCATGCTGAGGTCAGGTATGCCGGTTCTTTTGATTTCTGATATCAGCTGAAGGATATCTTTTCTCAAAAGAGGTTCGCCGCCGGTAATACGCACCTTTCTTAGTCCAGACCTGTAGGCTACCTGTACAAACCTTACTATTTCCTGGGAAGTTAATATCTGTGATTTATCATGGTATGAAATCCCTCCAGCCGGCATGCAATACACACATTTCAGATTGCATCTGTCGGTCACAGATATCCTGAGATAGTCTATCTTCCTGTCAAACGAATCCAGCAGGTGTGAGTTGTTCAATGTTGTGCTTTCTTTTTTCATATGCTCAGACTTTTCCGAACGGACAGATTGGATACCTGCATTCAGGGCATTTCATGCATAGTCCTCCGTGTCCAAGTTCTGCAAGTTCCTTTCTGCCTATTCTCTCTCCAGCAAGGATTCTTGGAAGCACCAGGTCAAATACAGTAGTCTTTGCATACATGCCGCAGGCTGGTATACCCAATACTGGGATGGCGCCAATGTATGCGACCAGGAACATCGCTCCCGGAAGAACAGCCGAACCATAGACAACATCAGAAGCGCCCATTCTTGTTATTGCGAACCTTGTCACATCGTCAGGATCAACAGACATGCCTCCGGTAGTAATGAGCAGGTCAGCGCCTGCATCTATCAGTTCCCTGAGACGTGCTTCTATATATGACTGGTCATCTGGCGCATAGTACAGACCCGCTATTTTCCCCTGGTAAGACTCTATTTTCTTCGTGATAACTGGCGCAAATGCGTCCTGTATTCGACCGTAGTAGACCTCGTTTCCGGTTATCACAATCCCCGCTTTGGGCCTTCTCAGTTCTTTCACCTGAAGGATGCCTCCCGCATCACGAGCAATCGCTGCCGCCTTTTCTACCGTGTCTTTTTTTACGACCAGGGGGATAGCGCGTGTTCCTGCAACAGCCTGTCCTTTCCGCACCACGGTATTGTCATGCAGCGCAGCGCACATCACATCTCCCAGCATGTTAAAACTGCAGAGAGCGCCTGTGTTTATCTTCAGCAGTCCGTCCCGGTCAGCGATAATGTCTATTTTACCTTCTCGCGGTTCTGCCTTGATGCTCACTCCTCCTCCCATCAGAGCCCCTGCAACAGCATATGCCGCCTCATCCTCATGCATTTCATCATCTGAGATATGCAAAACAAAGAGGTTTTCCTTGCCAAGCCGCTGCAGATGGCATATATCCCCCGCCTGCAGCACGTGTCCTTTTTTAAAGGCAGTCCCTTTGAATTCCCCCGGTCTTATCTCCGTTATGTCATGGGCAAGCACAGTACCGACTGCTTTCTCAACCGGGATGGTGCGCGTCCCTCGCCTGCTGCCCGTGTCTGAATGGTTACTGTCGCACATGATGACCTCCTTTGTTTTGTTCCTGGATCTATGCTTCGGCACCTTGTATTTTTCTGTTCATGAATGCAAATGCATAATGTATCAGGAAACCCGTGATGAAGCCTGCAGTAAGGTTGTTCGCAAAAAACCCGACAACAGCAACGGTTACTGCAATAAATACCGAAAATCTGTTCCAGAGGATATCTCGAATAAACAGAGAATGCTGTATCCCGACGTAACACAAAAGAACGGCAAGTATCCCGGCCGGGAAGGCAGATATGATCGAGAAGGCTGAATCTCCGAATACAATGGCAAGGATTACGAGTGCAAAACCGATTATATATCCGGATCTTTGGGTCGTTGCCCCGAATTTGCAGTGTGCCGTCAGTCCCCCTGACCCATGACACATGGGAACGCCACCCATTATCCCTGATACTATATTGGCAATTCCCATGCTCAGGGGAATGCTTTTAAGATTAAGCCGCGAGGCTCTTTCACGATATAGCAGTTTACCGGTTGATTCAGCAGCCACAACGGCATTCCCAAATGTGAGTGCTATCTGCGGGAGAACAAGCACGGTAAAACCCATCCAGAGGACTCCCGGATCCGGGACAGCAGGGGTTAACGGCTTAAAACCGAAACGAGAAAGATGTATACCATTTAATGCCGCTATGATGCCTATCACCAGGAGCGGAATCAGAGGAGGCACTCTTTTTATAACCGTAATGCTTGCAACCAGGATTAACCCCGCAATAACTGCCATAGGCATGTCGTCTGCTGCAATTTTAAGTGACGACCTCACCAGCATAAACCCAAGCCCAAGCTGCACCCCCCTGATTACTGACAGAGGGAATAATGCCCCGATCTTTACACTGAGCCCTGTTACAGCTATCACAATCAAAACTATTCCGATCATAATTCCTGCAGCATTAATCACCTCATAACTCATGCCGGAAGCAATTGCTATTGCTGACATTGCCTTGAGAGGCTGAACAGGCATGGTAATTCTGAAATAGTACGCAGAGGCAATATAAAAGAGGCCGGCCATTAAAAACATCGTTGACGGATCAAAACCGTTCCTTGCAACCAGGGCAATGGCAATAGGGAACAGGACGCCGATATCACCAAAAGCCCCGGACAGATCCCAAAGAAATCTCCTGGCCTTATCAGCCGAATATTGCATAGAACCGTTCATCAACAACCTCCTGTATTCCCTCTTCAAGTAATTTATACCTGTTTATGAATTCACGGGCTTCGGCTGTCAGGATTGTGCCGCCGCCGTTCCTGCCCCCGGCATGACGTTCCACAAGAAGTATCCCAAGCCTTTTTTCCATAGCCTCAATATAGCTCCATGCCCTGCGGTAAGAAATATTTATTTCCCTGGCAGCCTGATTGATTGACCCGTATTTGTCTATAGCCTCAAGCAGAAATCTCCTCCCCCTGCCAAAGACTGGCTCGCCCTTGAGCTCTATCCAGAGTTTTGATTTTATCTCCATATCGTTATGACTTTTTCGCATAACAATCTTCATGCAAAGAAGTGTAATAACCGCCAGCAGAGCAGGGTCTGCAAAAAACTTCTTTGTCTTTGTATATTTCCCTCATATCCTGCACCCATTCACCGCATCTGCAGCATTGAACCCTTCTTACCGGTCTTCCGGGCATATCCTGCATCTTAAGGTCGACCTGAACCTCAATAGCATTGAAAAGCTCTTCATCAGACATCACTTTGTAAGCTTCCAACTGCGCGACATATCTGTTTTCGATATCAGGGAAAAGCACTTTTGCGCTGTTCCGCGAGTCTTCGCGCGCCACAACTCTGACAGCCCTGCCCGTATGAAGGTTAAGAAACGTCGCAGCCATCTTTCCGTAGTCCATGAACTTCATCGTCCTGTGCCCAAGGCTGCAACCGGTTACAGACTGGATCGCATCTGTTGCGCATCGGTCCATCTCAACAAAGACTATTATCTTTTTTCGGTCTTTTCCCTTTGGGTCTGTAATGTCAAGCTTTTTTAATCCAAGCATGGACATCCTGACACCCAAAACCTGGCCCGGACAGAGGTGACCGTGAACTTTTACTGATTCTTTCAAAAGATGATCAAAATTCATTTTCCCAAGGACCCAACAGCAGGCCAAGTCCTGTTTTCGAGGTTGGTTTTTCTGCCGCCATTTCCTGTCCTCCTTCTTTTTTCAATCTCACAGCAGCCGTTCATGAAGCTATAAATTGCTCAGGACTTCTGTATCTGTGGCACTTAGTGCAGTCTTTTTTCGCACCTTCCTTCGTAACACGCCATACATGCGGCTTATGACACTGCTTACATTCCATGCCGACAACGTTTATATGAAGCCCGTGTTGTCCTACCCCGGGGATAATCCGGTGACAATCCAAACAGCGTCCCCAGTCACGCCGGCCAACATCATGCAGTTTATGGCACTCCTGACAGTAGAACCTCATGGGAGAGCTGGGGAGTTCATTTACTTTTGTTGCCTTGCTAATGATCTCATCAGAAGGCTGAAAATATTTGACATCCAATGTCCTGTTGCTGAGCAAAGCCCTCCTTACGGCGTTTTCACCGTGGCAGAAAAGACATTTTCCCCGGTCTGATTTCAGGTCCGGTGTCCTGTCGGTATGGCAGTTAAGACAAGCCAGTTCCTCCATCCCCAACCCATGCACTGTTTTTTCTTCATGGCATTTTTTGCAGAATTTTTCTTCCGGCAAAAAATTCTTCGCAATACATCCATGGCAGTCGGAACAGTCTATCTGCGCCTCGAATACATGCCTTACATGAAAAGGCGATCTGTTTATCTTTGCAACACTTGTCTCGTTTTCATTTTTTTTCAAATGACATTTTTCGCAGAATTCCCATGACTGGCTTATCTTTCCATGTCGCTCTGATAGCTTTCCTCCGCTATTCATCATTGAACTGAAAAAAAGTTTGTTCTGATCCATGAAAGAAAAATTATGACATCTGGAGCACTTCAGGTCTTTATGCATGCCCGCATGCTTATTGTCAACAGGGGAGTCTAAGCTGTGACATCCTGAACAGAACTCCAGATTGTTGCTCGTATATTGATACACTCCGAGCGCCCAGATGCTCCCTCCCGGTATTAGCAGGAGTATCGCAATAGCCAGTTTCTTTTTGAGCAGTTTCATCTTCAAGTCCATTCTATGTTACGGTCTCCCTGTATGAATCGTTATCATCTGTGAATTTCTGTTCTCCATTACAGGTTCCGCTCATGACACCAAAAACCTAATCTCCGGTGCTCACTCCTGATCCCTCACTCACTTGACTCAGGCAACTCTTTTGAAGTGCTTTGTTGCATTGGACAATCTTGCCTATATTTTTGACTTCAGTTTTTATTACAAACTCCTGAAGGCAGTCGGCAAGGGCTCTATAAAACGTGTTATCAGTGCCTTCCTTTATTCTTGAACAGAATTGAGGAATCCAGCGCAGATAGTTATTCAGAAACATCTTCTGCTTTTCCTGAAACGTTTCCGCTGTCTTTAAATCAGCAGCGCCCAGAGCCTGTATCTCTTCGTTTACCAGGAAACTCATGAATTCCAGTTCTACAGCAATATGGTCCGGCATCTCTTTGAAATCCTCGTCCATAGCAAGCCCTTCTGAACGGTATATTTTCTGAACCTCAATTGTGGTCTCGCCCATTACCCTTCCACCCAACTCAAGATATACAGAACCATAAGGCGGTGCAAGCAGTTCATACGGTCCCACGAAGAGTCTGGCATAATCTACCTGAAGGGCCTCCTCTGTATACATGCTATAATTAAGCTCCATCTTTTTTGAGAAAACAACTGCTTCGGGGCAGGCAATAGCGAGGCTTGCCGAGAGGCTTCTGAAGAGATTACTTTCAGAAAAAATGGTCTTTTGCGGCAAATAAAAACTGGCTGCAAGAAACCTGTACGCTTCTTCCAGTGCTTTCTCGTTTTTCATCAGCTCATTGATTCCCACTATCCATCCTCCTGAATTCACAATAAAAGACAGCGGGGGACTTCACTCAAGTCCCTCCGCTTTAAAGTCAAACTGCTATGCCTTTCTTGAGGCAGGGCTATAGCTTCTTATGTAATACATATTCGGTTTGGTGCTTTTCTCGCCTTCTTTAAGGAATTCTCCTTTGTTGTTCTTAAGCACCATTGGCTTATACTTTTTGAGGAGTTTGCTAATCTCGCTCTCAGGGTCATTGACATCGCCCACAGTGCGTGCCTTTGAAGGACAGGCAACAACACAGCTCGGATCCTGGTTGTTTCTGACTCTGTGGATGCAGAAATGACATTTGTCAACCCAGCCGTCCTTCCTTACATCAGCAATCTCCCCTTTGCCCAGAGATTTCTGCCCTTTTGCAGTCGGTCTGTCGTCCTTGAATGTGTATGCATGTTTGTTGGGTGGCATTGACTTTGCAGCCTCTGCTGTTCCTGCGCCTGAGGAAGTTCCGCCTTTTATCGCTTCAGTCTTGTCCTTCCAGAAGTCCTGCGTTGGTTTGCCGACCTCATTCCAGCTTATTACGCTGTATGACACTTTTTCCTTCTCAGCGTCAAGCGAACTGTACGGGCACTCCTTAAGGCACTTCTTACACTGAATGCAGAGCTTGTAGTTGTACATGGTGATGCCCTCTTCAGTCTTGTAAAGAGCCTTGGGTTCAGGACATCCGTCAATACACTTTGGCTCACTGCAGTGATTGCAGCGCACAGGAATCGTCGCAAAAGTTGTATTGGGAAATTTGCCCTCTGTTTTAAATTCGAAGTCCGCCCAGTTAAACGTCTGTCCTCTTGCCCTGTTCTGTGTGTTGTTCTCTGCCTTGCATGCAAAGGCGCATGCACCGCACCCAACACACTTTTGCAAATCTACTACCATTCCTATTTGTTTTGCCATTGTACCCTTCTCCTTTCTTTAAATATTATGCTTTTTCAATCTTAACTCTCGTGTAGCCGTGTCGCGTGCCGCTTCCGCTAAGGCGCTCATAATCAATAGGCATTATTTCGTTGCTGTTGCCGCCTCTCGGTATCCTCTTGCTGAAATCCCTGGCTGCAATCTTTCCATAAGCCCAATGCCCCTGCCCGTAGGATTTTGACGCTGTACCTGAGCGCACACCCTCCCAGAGCTTCACCTTAGTCACGATACTGCCTGAGATAGAGGTCACCTTAACCAAATCACCATCCTTAATGCCAAGTTTCTGGGCATCTGCAGGGTTGATCTTTATGACATCGTCCCATCTTTCATCACCAGGGTCTACTGCCTTGAATTCCTGGTACCATGATGTGTTGGCTGTTCTGCCTTCCCGGTTAAGCCTTGATTTGTAATCGACATAGGCAAATGGGAATACCTTTTCATCTCCGGCCCAAAGCGGGGTCTCATAGTGCGGCACAAATGCAAGTTCTCCCTTTGCGGTATAGTTGGCTGCTGCAACAGCGTCGTCAATGCTCATTGAGTGCTTGTCTGCATGCTCCTTAAACGCTTTCTTAAGTGTCTCGCTATAAAACTCAAACTTCTTTGTGACCGTCGAGAAATTGTCCCATTTCTTCCTGAACTGATACTGCTCAGAGTTATACATCCCCTTGCTCTTGAAGTCCTCCCATCCTTCTATCTTGTCGCCCTTGAGAGGCTCCTTGGGCATCCAGAGCCCTGCTGTATGCATCTTCGTGATTGTTACGGAAAACTCTTTGCCGTCTGCAGGTATCTTGCCTGTCTCAGGGTCCTTAAACTCTGTAGTGAGATAGGCGCTGAGTTTGTCAAAACCTTTTGCCTTAAGTTTTTCACCAAGCATCCAGACAAACTCTGTCTCTTCCTGTTTTACATCCCAGAGAGGTTTTACGAGCTGCTGATGCAGTGATGCCCATGCATGACGATTGAATTTAGACTTCATATATGCATTATTCAATTCATACATATGGTGCGGCGCGGGCAAGACAATATCTGCAAAGTGGGCCATCTCAGACGGATTGGTGCCGATATGAACATAGAACGGGAGTTTTGACAGTGCCTCATCCCATCTCTGAGAGCCTTGGCAGGAGAAATTGAAGTTTGCCCACCAGCTGATTGCCAGCTTTATATCATACGGGTCTGCCGTCAGCATGGCATCAGCAACGCGGTTCAGATTACTGCCAGTACCGGCTTTTCCTGCTGCCATATTTGGAAATGGCTTTGTGCCTCTCTGATCAATTTTCTTCTGTGCAACTCCTGCCTTTGCAATATCATCCTGATATGCGTCAGGTTTGGGATTGCCGGAGGTTGGAACGCTTGATTCCCAAATCGGGCCACCTTCATTATCTATGGAGCCGACAAGGCCATTCAGCGCGCTGACAGCCATAGCTCCGTACCCACCCCTAGGCTGCATTGCAACGCCAGGGCCAAGCCATGAGATACAGTTTGGAGCAGCCTTAGCAAAGCCTTTTGCAACCCTGATCATCTGTTCCCTGGGAATACCGCTCACCTTTTCTGCCCAATCAGGGGTCCTGTCCTTGAGTTCTAAGTTCCACCATTTCACAAGCCCATGGGTGTGCTTTTCAGCAAACGCAGCCTCATCAACTGTCTGGCCTGCCTTGAACAGGTTTTTGCCGTCCTTGAAGTCTCCTACAAAATCCTTGTACCAGATCCCTTCTGCAAGTATTACATGCGCCATGGCAGTTGCCAGCGCACCATCATTTCCAGGCAGAACGGGCAGCCATTCATGCGCCTTTGAAGCAGCTGTGCTTAATCTCGGGTCAACGACTGTCAAGGTTGCCTTGTCTATTACATCACCTAACTGGGCAATGGCATTAGGCACCATCCTGTTTGAAGCTACAGGGTCAGCTCCCCATACAAGAAGATATTTTGTATTTGCGAGGTCATAATCATGGTAACCCCAGAGACCATCTGTATAGTAATAGCCGAATTTCTCTGCTTCTGCACATATAGAGCTATGGGTAATGGCATTCGGTGTGCCGAGGATCTTTGGTGTGATATCATCAAGCAGCCCGGACAGGAATGTGTAGCGTCCTCTGAAAATGATAATTTTATGCGCCTCATTATTATTCCTTAAGGACAGGACCTTGTCAGCAAGGGTATCCATAGCCTCATCCCAGGTAATCGGCACAAACCTGGGATCTTCATTTCTGCCCTTCTTGGCATTCGTCCGCTTCATCGGGACCTTGACCCTGTCAGGATCATAAAGTTCCTGAACAGATAAATGACCCCTTGGACATACATATTTGGCTCCCTTGGAATTCTGATTGCCTCTCACCTTTGATACTCTTCCATCCTGTACAAATGCCTCAGCCGGGCACCAGCTCGTACATCCCTGGCAGCTTGTCGGCTTCCATTCACCGGTCGAGGATCCTGTGACCTTCTCAGCATACGCAAGAGAATGCAGTAGAGTCCCGTTGAGGGCACATGCAAAACCTGTTGCTGCCATTCCCTTTAAGAATTCTCTCCTTCTGATTCGTATCATGTTACCTCCTTATCACGATTATGTTTTCTATCCAGGGGCTTCCCCTTTGCACAGCGACTATAGTTACTGCTGTTTGAGTTCTTCTGCCGCTTCCTCAAAATACTGTCCGGCCTTGGCCAGGAGAAGCATCGAATATTTCTTGTTATGAACTCCCCTGCCTGACTGCACAACCCTGATGTTGTACTGTCCGTCTTTTACCAGTGATAGAGCCTTGTTAAGGGATTTGGCTGACGCCTTGCCCTTTGCGCTTTCAATAGCATCAAGAGTCTTCTTCTCGAGCTCCTTAACAAGGACCAGTTCGGCCTGTACATCCTCCTTCCACTTCTGGAACATGTTCTCCTTGTCCTTGTCCTTTAAGTGGCAATCCACGCATGTTTTTGCATAAACTTTCACATACTCTTTTGCTGCCTCCTTTCCTTCAACAGGTTCCCGTTCATGGCAACCAAGACATATAAGCTTAACGTCATGGTGCTTGATCGGATAATTTTTATTTACCCCTCTGCCGCCTTCACCGGCAATGAGCATTGCCTGATAAGCGTGCGGTTTTGGATGGCACTTAGCGCAGTTCGCAGCCACAGCTTCAAGTAAAGGGCCTGACTTGTGCCCGATAGTCGGGTGACAGTGATAACAGCGGGCAGTCTGTTTGATAACATGGGCCTCATGCATTATTTTGCCACCGTCTTTTCCTTCCATTTTTTTTGTGTATTCATCAACTTTGTCAATATGGCACTCTGCACAAAACTCTTTTTTGACATCGATCTTCACCCTGGTCACTCCAAAGTGGCAGCCGTTGCAGCTGATTCTCCCGTCTTCGATTGTCTGGTGCGTAATAGGCTTTTGAGGTTTTTCCCCATCTAAAGGTTTTTCTGCCTCCACAAAAGCCTTTTTCGATATTTCATGGCAGATAGAACATTTGTTCCTCCCTTCGTTCTCCTTGGCCATTATTGTTTCCCTTGACTTGGTAAAATGGCAGAGGAAGAAAGGTCCTTAGGCACCTCAAAGTGCTTGTTCTTGTTCGTATGCATATGGCAGGACGTGCACCTTATCTTCTCTACCTCCTTTGTCTTTTCGATATGTGTCTTATGTAAAAAACTGATGGAGAACGCCCTTAAATTCAATGGCGTAATGCTTCTTATAATCAACTTTCTTTGCATACAGTTTTTCAGGCGGGTGGCAGTCTGAGGTTACACAACTTTCGTCTTTAACTTTTGCCCTTGTATGCACTTCCTTCGGATTCTTGGAAAGAAAAATGAAAAGCTCTGTCAATGCCTTAAACCTTGCTTCAAACGTGTTCCTTTCACCGTGGACATAATGGCAATCGACGCATTCAACCTTCTTTTCCTTATGCTTGTCCTTTTTCCATGTTGTATAGACCGGTTCCATTAAATGGCAGGTGCTTCCGCAAAACTGAGAGCTGGCTGTATATCTGTCTAAAGCAAAGAACACTGCCAAGCCTCCAAATGAAAAAACACATAAAACAATTACCAGGACATATTTCTTTTTCTCCATTCCACCCTCTTCTTTTTATGGAGGATTAAATACGAATTCATCAATCCTCATACAATCCTTTATTCAACAAACATGCCAGTGCCAAGGATTGAGATAAAGACCTGAATTATCTCTATTTATCAAGCAGTTAATTAATGCTAACGTTCGATTTATATATGTTTTTTTGTTTTCGGTGCGGCAGGATGGTCGCAGTTGAGGTCCCTCAAATTTCTATGTTTTTCTCTGTTTTTCGGCAGGCACAATAAGTTTATTTTCTTGCCTCAATGCTATAGCGGAAATGGACTCTCGCAGGGCGATTTTTTAAAGCTTTTTCAGGAAAGAAAACGGGCGCGGCAAAATTGCCGCATGCGGCTACATACGGTAGATCTCTGATTTGATAGCGTATTTCCTCATCAGGCGCTGGAAACTCCCCCTGTCCATATCAGCATCCATGGCAGCGTGGGTGACATTTCCCTTGTGTTTAATAAGCAGTTCAGATATATAGCTCTTTTCATACTCTTCCTTGATGTTCAGGACAGTCTTTTTAACATCACCGGCAGCCGTTTTGCCGGCATTCTGTATCTCGGCAGGGAGCTGCTCGATCCCTATTAAATTGGAATCATGAAGTATTGCAATACGTTCAACTATGTTTTTCATTTCTCTAACATTTCCGGGCCATGAATATGAAAGAAAGGCTTTTATCACATCCTGTGAAAAAGATTTCTCTGCAACCCTGAACTCCTGACAGCTCCTCCGCAGGAAAAACTCTGCCAAATGAGGTATATCCTCTTTTCGTTCTCTTAATGACGGCATATGAATAGGGAAAACCATCAAACGGTAATAGAGATCCTCGCGGAATGCGCCCTTTTTTATCTCTGTCAACAGGTCCTTGTTCGTAGCTGCTATAATCGTTACGTCAGCACTGATCTCTTTGTTGCCCCCCAGTCTGCGGAATTTCCTTTCTTCTATTACTCCAAGCAGCTTGGACTGTATGCTAAAACTTACATCTCCAATTTCATCAAAGAAAATGGTGCCCCCCTTTGCAAGCTCAAAAAAGCCCTGCCGCATAAACTTTGCATCAGTAAATGCGCCCTTTTCATGGCCAAAAAGCTCAGACTCGAAAATATTCTCAGGGATGGCAGTCCCCTGCACCGAGACGAACGGTCCCGTTGCCCTCCTGCTTAAGTTATGAATCGCCCTGGCTGTGAGATTCTTGCCGGTTCCGGTCTCTCCGGTTATAAGGAAGGTGTCCCGTTCAAGCCTTGCCGCTTTATCGATAAGGAGATAGAGTTCTCTCATCCGGGGGCTTGACCCCTTAAATTCAGAGGCTAAACATTTCGAGATCTCTCTTTCAAGTACGTCCAGTTTTCTCTCGTTTCTCAGTGCATCAATGGCTGACTCAGCGGCGATCTCAATCTCGTCCAGAGAAAAAGGTTTTGTGATATAGTCGTATGCACCGAGCCGTGTGGCACGCACCGCCAGCTTCAGGTCATGCAGCGCGGTTATGATAATAACTTTTGTGCCGGTGTCTATCTGCTTTATTTCTGACAGAACATCCAGACCGTTCATGTCCGGAAGAATAATGTCGAGGAAGCAGACATCCACTTCATTATTCTTCAGAACCTCGATCGCTTCTTTCCCTGTTGCGCTCGTGAAAACCGTATAGCCGGACATCTCCAGTTCGACCTTAAGGAAATCCCTTATGTTCTCTTCATCATCAACGATCAGCAGTCTCATGCGCTATCTTGCTCTCTCCCCGATAATATTCAAAAAACAGTTGAATCAACCCGGCATCATGGTCGCAAACTCACACCTCATCTTTTTCACTGTACACCCCGGCATTGCAGACTTCCTTGGCAGAACTGACGTGGAGGGGGAGCACAATGGATACCGCAGTGCCCTGATCTATTACGCTTTCAATGAAAATGTCTCCTTTATGCTCCGTAACAATACGCTGTGCAATCGCAAGCCCAAGCCCTGTACTCAGGGGATTCGTTGTAAAAAATGACTCGAATACCTTCGGCATAATCTCAGGTGAAATCCCGCAGCCGGTATCCCTGACCACAATACTCGCCCAGTTATCGTCTCTTTTTGTGGATATATATATATTTCCTCCCTTTTCCGTTGCATGAATGGCATTGAGGAGAATGTTCAGGAGAGACTGCTGTATCTGATCGGAATCTGCATACACGCATATATCCTCCTCCGAAGAGGAATAATGCATATGTATTCCTTTTTTTGCCGCTACTTTGGCCACAAAATACATTGACTCCTCGACAATTTCCTGCAATGCAACCTTTTTGAGTTCCAGAGGCATAGTCTTCGAAATTGAGAGTAGCCGCGAAGTCACTCTGTCAATACGGTGGATCTCCTTCTCCAGCCTCTCCAGAACATCTTCCCTTGTGCTCCCATCCCGGCGCATGGCATCAATGCCAAGCTTTATCCCCGTAAGAGGGTTCTTGACTTCATGGGCAATATTTGAAGCAAGCTCTCCAATCATGGCCAGTTTCTCTTTCTTTACCAGATACTCACTCATCTCTTTCTGGGTTTTAAGGTTTTTGGTCATTTCATTGAAGACCGTAACCATTCGGCCAATCTCATCGCTTTCTGTTGTCTGAACCGGGATGATATCCTTGAGCTGTCCTTCGCTGATCTTTATGATATTCTGCGTTACTTTTGTTAACGGCGATGCAATATGATTGGCAATAAAAACACCGACCGCGATACTGATTATTGTCAGAAACGATGAAAGCAGGATTATATTTCTCATAAAAACAGAGAGGTTTTCCTTCATGATCCTGTCAGTAAGCCCAACCTTTATCAATCCTATCAGTTCATTGTCCAGATAACTGGGGACTGTAATAACATAAAGGGATTCCTCTTTTGACAGGGGGGTCTGCTGAACATCAATGCCGGGGGGGGATTCTATGTTCTCCCTGTCAGTTTCATCGCGGAAAAGCTCGCCTATCCGGTGTTCCCTCGGATTTGAATGCGCAAGAATCCTGCCGTCACGGTCAAGTATTACGATAAAGTTCAGAAAAGGCATATGGGTGCTTGCTGTCATGGTCTTGATATACCGGTACAATTCCCAGACATCCTCATGGAGGATAGAATTGATACTTTGCTTGGAAAGATCTGTGGCAATGATAGCACCCTTGTCAATGAGTTCCTTCTCCAGGAACTCGGACATCTTATACAGTGCTGCGGCACCGGTGATGAATATCACAAACAGGGTTCCCGTGCTGATAGTTATGATCAGTTTTTGCCTGATTGTTAAAGTCCTTATGAATCTCAGGAAACTCATGGTCTCCGGTCATGCTTGATATTCATATATAAGTACATCTCTCTTACTGACTCATACAGGGACTCGTCCGGCAAAACGAATTTATCAAGCAAAAGGGCCTTCAGGATCTTAGCGCCTTCCTCGTCCCTGTCCATCCCGGTCAGGATGCCCCGTAATCTCTCCTTAAGGTCAGCTGACAGGTTCTTGCGGACCACCACAGGAGGAAACCCGAACGGCGGGGATATTTCAATAATCTTGGTGTTAGCCGTCAGCTTCTGATTTATAATCTGCATAAGATCATATATATAACTGTCCACACTTGCACCGTCTACCAGTCCGTCATTTACTGCCTCGATCGAAGCAGTGTGACTGTATGTCCTCACCCATCTCTTAAAGTACTGCTCAGGGAGATAACCATCCCTGCTCAGCTTATATCTCGGGTAAAGATATCCGGAATTGGACAGCGGGTCAGGATATGCATACAATTTGCCTTTCAGGTCCTTCATTGATTTGGCAGTGCTGTCCTTGGGGACTATCGTGTATGAATAATAATAAGGTTTCCCGTCCGTGACGGGCGCAACGAGGATTTCCATGCCGAACTGCTCTTTGCCCGAAATATAAGGGAGTGAGCAAACAAAAGCGATATCGACCATCTTTTGCTCTAACAGATCATTCACCTCCTGATAAGTCCGACGCTGGATAATGTGCATAGGAGAGCCAATTTTCACCCCTATATATTCGATCAGTTTCTTATTGATTTCAACATTGCGCTCCACGAGCACGGGGGTTATGGCAACTCTCAGCATATTGTGATTGTCAGCATGAACTGAGCAGGGACTTGAGAATAACAGCAGGACTGCTGAAACACAGATAACAACCATAGGAAAGCGCCTCATCTTTATTCTCCTATGTTTAATGGATCCGTTTTGTATTTTTTAGCTACAGGCTCTTCATTCGATCCTCATAAAATAATAATCAATCATTTTTTTAAAAATAGCAATAAAGAAAATGAGCCCCCTGTTCTTTTTTACCGTTTCTTTCCCTTTACTGAAGAAAGCGTTTTCTGCCATTCTTCGGGAGTATTGATATTTTGCCAGGCAGGGGCCAGCGCCTCCGGAATCTCTGGTGAAAAAACTTTTGGATGCTTCGCTATATCCTGGACTGAAAGAATACCTTTTCTTGCAATCGATTCGATATAACTGAAAATCATAGGTTCGTAGACGGCTCCCGTCGGCTCAACAGTGCGTTTTCCCCTGACCCTTGGCATGACTGCCCATACACCTGGGCTTCTCTGCTTCAAAAGCCATTGCCAGGCTTCCTTACTCATAAGGGGCATATCTACGGCAGATATGATCCAGGTCCGTTCAGGTGCCCAGCGGAAAGCGCTGAGCATGCCTGCCATGGGGCCGGAAATTCCATGGATATCGGGAAGTGTCTTTGCTCCTGTCATTGACAGCGGAACTGTTCCCGCCCCCAGAAGGACTACTCCGTCAGACATCTCTGAGAGTAATTCACAGTTTCGCTCAATAAGTGTCTTCCCACCCATCCTGAGCAAAGACTTTGCTCTGCCCATCCTCCTGCTCTTTCCGCCGATAAGCAGACCGGCAGCTATTGCTCTTCTCAACTGCGCTGTGTCAAGCTCCCTATAGATAAATTCAATGAATTTTCTCAGGCAGCCAGGGTCGCTCCGGTCAAGGATCAGGGTTATATCTTTCTTGCGTACAAGCTCTTCCTTTCTTGTCTTCAGCCAGACCCTCAAACCCGTAGAATTTTTGTGTCCTTCAATAATAATAAGGTCAAGTCCAATCGGGAACTCCTCCAGAGCGTGCCCAAGATCACAATACTGTTTTTTATAGCGTGCAAAACCCTGTGTCGAATCATGTGCGAATACAAAATCAGCCCCGGCCTTATGGAACTTATCAGTGTCCTTGCCTTTTACGTCAAAATCAAGTCTGTGGTGCGCGTGCTTTAATATGCCGACAGAGAACCCCTCTTTTTTTAAAGCAGGCAATACCTTCTCTATCAGGGTGGTTTTCCCTGATCCTGAGTGTCCGCTCAGAACGATAACGCACGCAGCTGTCAAACTCCCTCCTCCTTAACCCCTTATGGT
>JBBIUL010000017.1:0-16087 GCA_037440265.1 Nitrospira sp.
TGCAGCTGAAAGAAACCATCCTCGTTGTTGAGGACAGCGACTCGGTCCGAAACCTCATCAGCAGAAAACTGAGCAAGCTGAACCTCAATGTCCTTGCGGCAAAGAACGGGAAAGAGGCCCTGGAGCTATTTGAAAAAAACAGCAAAGATATAAAACTTGTCATAACCGATATGGTCATGCCTGAAATGGGTGGGATAGAACTGAGCAGGGCTCTGAGGTCCTTTAACCCCGCAATCAAGGTCATTGCACTCAGCGGTTACCCCCTTGGCTCTGAGACATCAGACCTTCTGGACGCAGGGATAGTCAAATGCATTCAAAAGCCTTTTCAGGGCCAAACCCTTGTGCAGGCGGTGCATAGTGTGCTCCATGAGACACAGGAGTGATCAGTATCTGATTTTTTGTGAAATAAAAAAGGGCGTCCTTTTATAAGGGACGCCCTTTTCTTTCCTTAACAGACCGGACCGGTCTTAACAGCCCCTCGGGCTTCAGCCGCCTCCGTAAAAGAGGCTGCTTATTTCAGAAAAACTCAACGGTTCTGTTATCTTAAGCTGCTTTTCCCCGCAGTTGGGACATGCTTCTTTCTGCAATTCGATATCGTTGGCTATAGCGGTCGCATAATTATTACCGCATTTCTGACAGACGCATCTGTTATATGACATTTTATTTACCTCCATTTTTTAATACCCATTAGTTTCACTGTTTCTTAATTATATCATAATTAGCCCGGCAAATCCACAAAATCGGTCTATGCTGCCTTCTTCATTTCTATCCCATCTTCGAAGTTAATAGCCTTCTTCGGACAGGCTGCAACACAGGTTGAACACTTAATGCAGTCATTGTCGCCCATGATGCCGTTTTCCTTATATTCGAACGGTTTCAGCTGCATTGGGCACACCCTTGAACAAAGCCTGCAATCTGAACATTTTTCTTCAATAATACTGAGCTGATTTTTTCCCTCGGACATAAAATTGCCCAGAGTCCCCATGGGACAGATATGGCACCATATGCGCTGGTGATAGACCATGCCCAGCACAATCCCGATCGATGTTGTTACCGTAAGCACCCTTACCATGGCAAGGCCGATTTGATTGAAATCTGGCCATGCATAATATATCTGTGATCCCAAAACTCCGATAAGAGCGGCAAGCATAAAGATACGGGAACCCTTTTTTCGGAAAAAGGCCGGGATTTGACGCTTGGCACTTATCTTCTGGATGAACAAGTCATAAAAACTGCCCCTCGGACACATCCAGTCACACCATGCCCTCCCTTTATACAGTGCGATTGCGGTTGCCCCAACCATGCAGCTCAACAGGAAAAAACCCAGCTTCGGGAAAAACCATCCGCCTATGATAACTAAAGGCAGTCCCAGCCAGGTATACGACTGGAGTCTGGTTCTTTTTTTCTTAAACTCTTTCAGCATCTTTATGTATCCTTTTTCCTTCGTTTTTTCTCCATATAAGAGAGAAAGGTCTTCATGTCACACTTCCCGATTTTTTCCTGAAATTCCCTGCACTCCTTCATCGATCTGATGTCCTGATGTATTACAGGGTCATCTCTGAGATGTTTTGCCATAAGATCGATCAGATCAGAATGCAATGCCTGCATACGATCGGAGAGGGAATAGAACACCAGCTTGCCTGCCTTGCGCTCCTTCAGCAGTCCAGCAGAATCGAGCAGTTTCAGGTTTCTAGAGACCAAAGGCTGTGAAATACCCAGAATTCCCATAATCTGGCATACGCAGAGTTCCTTTGTCCTGAGCAGCATCAGCATCCTCAACCGCGCGGGGTCTGACAGAAGCTTGAATGCACTTACCGTATTTTTCATATAATCATATTATTATTTGTTTATATGTTATGTCAAGTAATTAAATGAGGCATACAGATACCCGTCAGGAAACAGCCCGATCGGCAGAAGAATATAACGATATTTTTTGTTTTGCTGTAAAATGAGAGAGGAATGAAGACTGTTCAATTAATAGTCACTGAAAGAGATACCGGCCAGCGTATCGATGTTGCTGCGTCTTCGCTCTCCGGATTTACCCGCTCCCAAATCCATCGTTTCATCGAAAAAGGGGTACTCACCGTAAACAACCAGACGACAAAACCTAACTACAGGGCAAGAACCGGTGACATAATCCACCTAACGATCCCCGAAGAAACGCGCTCTCTCGTTCCGGAAGACCTTCCGGTCAACATACTCTACTCTGACAGCTCGCTTGTTGTCGCAGATAAACCGCCTGATATGGTCGTTTATCCTGCTGCAGGAAACTGGACCGGCACTCTGATGAATGCGATTGCCTTCCGCTGCGGCAAGCTTGCTGCAGTAGGGGGCCCCCTCAGACCGGGTGTTGTACATCGTCTCGACAAGGACACTTCCGGTGTCATGGTGATTGCCCTTGATGACTCCGCATACTATCACCTTGCCGAACAGTTCAAGGAAAGGACCATCACCCGAAAATACAAGGCACTCGTCCATGGCGTCATGAAGAACGATAAGGGTGAGATAGCCCTTCAGATCGGAAGGGCTCAGTCGGACCGCAAAAAAATGTCGACCAGCTCCCGCAAGGGGAAGGATGCCGTAACAACATGGAAGGTCCTTGAACGGTTCCATGCTGCCACCTTTGTTGAGGCAGTTTTGAGGACAGGCAGAACGCATCAGATCCGGGTGCATTTTGCAACGGTCGGGCACCCCGTTCTTGGTGACAGGGTCTATGGCAGAAGAACGTTCCTTGAGAGCAGACGGCAGAAAATATTCTTTCCCAGGCAGATGCTCCACGCAGACCAGCTCGGGTTTGTTCATCCTGCAACTGGACAGTATATGGAATTCTCAAGCAAGCTCCCCGACGATATACAGAATGCGATCCTTGCCATACGGGGCCTGCACGAGGACTAGCGCCTAACGGTCCTTCTTCGGCAGCTCTTTTCCCCAGCGGCCTATGGCATAGCTGCCTATTTCCCCGATAAACGGCAGAACAAGCATCCATGGCAGCGAGAGCTTTTTAGCATCCCTGAACTGGGCAAGCCCGATCGTTATGCCGTCGTGGCCTGCTGCAGGCTGTGCACGGTAGGTGCCGAGGAGCCTGTCCCACCACGGAAGATTAAACCCGAAATTGCTGTTCGTCTCACGTATCACCACGGAATGGTGAACGCGGTGCATGTCAGGGGTAACGACAAACAGCCTCAACACCCTGTCGATATGCAGGGGCAGGCGCAGATTGCTGTGGTTGAACATTGAAGTGCCGTTGAGAAGCACTTCAAAAATGATTACAGCAGCTGCCGGCGGCCCCACCAGAACTACCGCAGAAAATTTAATGATCATCGATATAAGGATCTCTATCGGGTGAAAACGGAGTCCTGTCGTAACATCAATGTCAAGGTCAGCATGATGCATCATATGCAGCCTCCACAATACCGGCACTGCATGGAACATCACATGCTGAAGATAGATGATGAAGTCAAGGACAATGACGGCAATCAGTACTTTCGCGAAATAAGGGAGGCCGGCATTGTTCAGCACCCCCCACCCGTTTTGCTGGGCAATGACCGCAAGTCCTGCAGGCACAACCGGGAGCGCTATCCGCACGAGCACTGCATTAAGGGAAATAATTCCCAGGTTGTTCATCCATCGTGCAGGACGAGGCGAGCTTGCCGGTCTGCGCGGGAGAAGAAACTCCGCAACGGCAACAGCAATAAAGATCCCGAAGA
Organism: Nitrospira sp.; assembly: GCA_037440265.1. Classification (GTDB taxonomy): domain Bacteria; phylum Nitrospirota; class Thermodesulfovibrionia; order Thermodesulfovibrionales; family UBA6898; genus JBBIUL01. Next base: position 3,708 of record JBBIUL010000017.1, read on the forward strand.
AAAAAAAGAGCCTTACCCCAAGCTCAACGCTCATTACAGTTCACCTGACACATACAGCATCTTATCATGTAAGCATATCATTACTTTGATCACGGCTTTTGTCCCCTGCACCCTATCAATCCAACACCTGCGGCAGTGTCTCAACGCAGCTCGACTGCTTCAGATGGTGAGACCCGGGAGGTGGGGTGGGGTGTTTTTTCAGGAAATCCCACCGGCACAATGGCAACAGGCCTCAAATGATCCGGCAGATGCATGATTTCCGAAACTTTACCCTCATGAAATGCCCCTACCCAGCACGTGCCAAGTCCGTTTTCATGGGCAACAAGCATCATCGCCATTATACTCGCCGAAACATCCTGCAGACAATAAAGTTCAATGCCGCGCTGTCCGTAGTGAAGCCCGATTCTCTCGTCAGCGCAGCATACGATGCAGACCGGCGCCTCACTGATAAAATACTGGCTTAATGCAGCTTCGGCAAGTTGTTTCTTTAGTTTTTGATCACGCACAAAAAAGAACCTTCTCGACTGGAGGTTACCGGCACTCGGCGCCCAGATGAGTGCGTCAACCAATCTGCTGATCGTCTCCTCAGGGATATCCTTCTGCAGAAAGCTCCGGATACTTCTTCTTGATTTAACGGCCTTCAATACATCCATCTGATGCCCCCTTTTTATATAAATAACATGGCAGGGGTCACGTAGCAAGATAAGTAAAAATATCTCTTACAGAAAAGACACCTGGTTTGTTGATCTGCAAAAATCCCCTTACCGCCGGATCAGGCTGAGGGCAATGTTCGTTCCCATGCCCTGCTTGTACCCAAGTTGTATCATAAGCATTGCAAGCGGTTCGAGAAAGCGGGCGCTGCCGAGCGGGCCGGCATCAATCGGCTCAAACCCTGTCTCATGGATCAGCCTTGACACTGTTGTTTTGGCTGCAGCATCGTCCCCGCAGAAGAGCATCGACGGCATGCGCGAACCGAAAAGACGTGAAGACGAAGCATAGACTTCTGCAAAAACCGTATTAAAGGCCTTGACAACAAAAGCGCCAGGCGCCATCCGTACAATCTCTTCAGCTGCCGAAGTCGTATGCCCGACCTCAAGGCCGCTCAGGTCAGGCGTTAACGGGTTTGTACAATCGATAATAATCTTCCCTTCCAGCCTGCCGGCAGCGGTTATTGCATCTTCGACAGATGACCATCTGACCGCAAGCAGTACAACCCCGCATCCGGCAGCATCAGCCGGCATACCCGCCCTTGCATTCGGAACAGATGCAGCCAGTGAATCCAGCTTGCCCTGATTACGCGAATAACTGAAAACGACCGAATGGCCTTTCTCTGCCCAGAGCCTTCCGAGGGCGCTTCCCATATTCCCTGAACCAATGATGCCTATGTCCATGTTTTACTCCGTTACAGCTATGACCAAAAAGACTGAGTCCCTGTTCCACTGCGAAGCCACTGAAGCATCAGCATTTCATTGTACAGATCCCTGACAAAAATCAGCTATTTTGCATATTCGACAAATTTTCCGTTCTTCGTGGTCCACATGACAAACGGGGCCTTTGCAACATCGCCTTTTTCGTCAAACTTGATGCTGCCAAGGGCCCCGCTGAATTCCATTTCATGGAGTTTTTCTATTACAGCACTGCCTTCTTTTGTATTCGCTTCTTTCATTGCAGACAGAAGAATATTGGTTGCATCAAAGGCATATATTGAATAGGGGCCCGGTTCGCCATGTTTTGCTCTATACTGCTCAATGAATTCTCTTGCTGTAGGGATATTGTTCGGGTCAGGACTGAACGTAAGAAACGTGCCTTCTGCTGCCTCTGCACCTGCAATCTCGATGAATTTCTGATCTATAGTACCATCGCCGCTCATAAAAGGTGTCTTCATCCCCAGTTCTCTTGCCTGCCTGACCAGGAGCCCTGCCTCAGGATAAATACCTCCGAAAAAAATAAGATCCGGCTTTTTCTCACGTACCGAGGTCAGCACACCCTTGAAATCCTTGTCCCCCTGGACAATGCCGCCGTAAAAAACTATTTCAGCTCCGCTTTCAAGCGCCTTTTTGAACTCGTCGGCCAAACCCTGCCCATAGGTTGTTTTGTCATGGATTACAGCTACTTTCTTTATTTTGAGATAGCTGGTGACAAAGTCTGCAGCAATCCTGCCCTGCTGATCATCCCTTCCGCAGACTCTGAACACACCTCTGTATCCCTTTTCAGTCAGTTGGGGGTTAGTCGAGGCAGGGGTGATCATCGGGATCCCAGCCCTGTTGTAAACATCAGATGCAGGGATAGAGCAACTGGAGTTAAAGTGTCCGATAACACCGACGACACCGTCATTGACCATCTTGTTGGCAACAGACACCGCCTGTTTGGGATCGTGCTGGTCGTCGCTGATGACCACCTCAATCTTCCTGCCCAGAACTCCCCCTTTTGCATTCCACGCATCAACAGCCAGCGTCACTCCATTTCTGAAATCCATGCCCATTTTCCCCTGATCGCCGGTCATCGGGCCTGCGATGCCTATCTTTATAGTGTCTTCTTTTTTCTGACACCCTGCTGCCGCAAAAAAAACTGCTGCAGCGAAAAACATCATCAAAAACAGCTTCTTCATGTTAAGCTCCTCCATTTATTTCGCTTTCTTGCTGAAAAATTTGAGCAGTTTTCTGGCATTCTCTGATGCGTCCCCCCGGCAGATTGCGGTTGCAACTGCAGCTGCATCAGCCCCGGCATTTACCACTGTTTGCATATTGCCGAGATTAATGCCGCCGATTGCGACAACCGGAATACTTATATTTTCTTTGATAACCTTCAGTTTGTCAACACCAACCGGCTCGCCGGCATCCTTCGTCGTCGTATGAAAAACCGGCCCGAAGCCGATATAGTCTGCGCCATCGGCTTCCGCCTGCCGTGCCTGTTCAAGATTATGCGTTGATATGCCGATCATCCTGTCACCTACTACTTTTCTGGCTTCTCTTACGGGGAGGTCATCCTGTCCAAGATGAACCCCGTCAGCATTAACTGCAAGGGCAATATCAGCGTGGTCGTTTATGATCAGCTTCGCATTAAAGTGTCGGGTCAGTTTCCGCAGTTTCAATGCTTCTTCATATAATGCCCGCCTTGTTTTTCCCTTGTCCCTGTACTGAACAAACCCGACCCCTTCTTTCAGGACATTGAACGTCAGTTCAAAGAGAGGCAGAGGAGTGAATGTTCTGTCAGTAATAAAGCAGATTCCCCTGATCTTCATATTTTCTCTCATTAACGGTCAGCAGTCACAAAACATGCATTTCTGGTGAGATCCGCTGCGGGCATGCTGCCCGCAGCATGGAGCAACAAATGAATATATCTATTTTTCTGCAGGCTGCCTGAATCCGTTCGTTTTTTCAACAAAACCGGTGTTAAAATCGCCCTTGATGAAATCAGGGTCGTTCAGCACCTTTTTGTGAAACGGGATGGTGGTCTTGATGCCTTCGACAATAAACTCATCGAGGGCCCTCTTCATCCGTGCAATAGCTTCCCCCCGGTCACGTCCATACACGATCAGCTTGGCGACAAGCGAATCATAATGCGGCGGGATAACGCATCCGTTGTATGCCGCAGTATCCACCCTCACCCCGGGGCCGCCGGGGAGTATCAGGAATGTTATTTTGCCGGGAGAAGGGATGAACCGGTCAGGATCTTCAGCATTTATTCTGCATTCTATCGAATGGCCGGAAATCTTTACCTGCGGCTGTTTCAGGTCAAGCGGCAGACCGGCAGCCACTTTGATCTGCTCTTTTACGATATCGATACCGGTAACATTCTCAGTAACAGGATGTTCGACCTGGAGCCTGGTGTTGATCTCCATAAAATAGATATTGTTTTCTGCATCAACGATAAACTCGACTGTTCCGGCATTTTTGTACTTAAGCGCCCGCGCAGCCTTGACCGCATGCTCCCCGATCTTTTTTCTGAACTTCTCGGTTGCAATCGGCGAGGGGGCCTCTTCGATAAGCTTCTGGTGTCTTCTCTGGATCGAACAGTCCCTCTCTCCGAGATGTATCACATTTCCCTTAGCATCGGCGATTATCTGGACCTCGACATGCCTCATCTCGGAAATGTATTTCTCGATATAGAGTTCCCCGTTGCCGAAAGCGGTGAGGGCCTCGGTCTGGGCCATAAAATAAAGTTTTTCGAGCTCGCTCTCGTTTTTAACAACACGCATTCCCCTGCCGCCGCCGCCTGCAGAGGCCTTTATTATTATCGGAAGCCCTATTTTCCGAGCGGTCTTGAGCGCTGTCTCCTCTGAAACAACGGGGCCTTCGCTGCCCGGTACAACCGGAACCCCCCTGCGCTTCATGACCTGCCTTGCCTTGGACTTGTCACCGCCCGTCCGTATGCTTTCCGGAGACGGGCCGATGAAGGTAACGCCGGAAGTGAGGCAGGCCTCGGCAAACTGGGGATTTTCAGATAAAAAGCCATACCCCGGATGGATTGCTTCAGAATCGGTTATTTCTGCAGCAGAAAGGATTCCCGGTATATTGTTGTAGCTCTGTGCAGTTGCTGCCGGACCGATGCATACCGCTTCATCTGCAAGCCTCGTATGGAGCGACTCCCTGTCTGCTTCCGAATAAACAGCCACGGTCCTGATCCCGAGCTCTTTGCAGGCCCGAATGATCCTCACAGCGATCTCGCCCCTGTTGGCGACCAGTATCTTCCTGAAGAGTTTCATAGCGGCTCTATCAGGAAAAGCGGTTCGCCGTATTCAACCGGCTGGCCGTTTTCGACGAGGGCTTTGACGATAATGCCGTCGACCTCGGATTCGATTTCGTTCATCAGCTTCATTGCCTCTATGACGCAGAGCACCTGGCCCTTCTTCACCCTGAGGCCAGATTCAACAAAAGACGGCGCCTCAGGTGAGGGAGAACGGAAAAAAGTCCCGACAATCGGGGAGGTCACGGTAATCAGTCTCTGGGAATCATCCTCTTTTTCCCTGGCGATGCTCTCCGGGACCGGGATATGCTTCTGCGGGGTTATCTCAACAGCGGTCGTGAACAGCTTCTCCCGCTTGATCTTCACCTTTGTGCCGTCCTTTTCGACCTGCAATTCGGTAATGTCTGATTCCTTGAGAAGTTCAATAAGATTTTTTAAGTCCTCAAGTTCCATTATTTTACCCTTTCTATATATTCGGAAGTCCTCGTGTCCACCTTAATGGTGTCTCCTTCGTTTATATGAAAAGGGACCCGCACCACTGCCCCGGTTTCGAGCGTGGCAGGCTTCCCGCCTCCTGATGCAGTATCCCCCTTGAAGCCGGGGTCGGTCTGTGCAACAACAAGATCTATGAACGTGGGAAGGTCTACATTCAGGGGGTTCCCCTTATAGTAGAGTATCCTTACTTCCATATTTTCTTTCATAAACATTTTTGCATTTCCAAGCTGTTCGGCTGTAAGCGGGGTCTGTTCAAAATTCTCTGAGTCCATGAAATAATAAAGGTCATCCTGCATATAGAGGTACTGCATTTTGCGCTCCTGCAGTTCGGGTGACGGGAGCTTTTCGCCTGACCTGAAGGTCTCTTCGACCACAGAACCCGTCCGCATGTTCTTCATCTTTGTTCTCACGATAGCCCCCCCTCTTCCCATCTTTACATGCTGGAAATCAACTATTTCATGGGGGTCTCCCTTGAATTCCACCTTCAGTCCTTTTCTGAAATCACTTGTTAAAATCAATGATGCCTTCCTCCTGGAACTAGTTTATTATTTCGAGCAGTTTGGGAAGCGTTGTGAGCACATCAGAGCCGGCTTTGCGTGCAAGGACCATGTCTTCGATCCTTACGCCCCCGAGCCCCTGTATATACACGCCCGGCTCTATGGTAAAAATCATTCCTGATTTTATGGATTCTCTCCCCCTTCGGGATATCCGCGGAAGCTCATGGACCTCCAGTCCAATCCCGTGGCCCGTACCATGACTGAAAAAATCACCATATCCTCTGCTCGCTATTTCATCTCGTGCAGCCATATCAACCGTCCGTGCAAGCTCTCCTTCCCTTACAGAGGCAATCGCTTTCCGGTTCGCCGTAAGCACCGCGTCATATATCTCCTTCTTTCTTGACAAATCCCTGCCTTTCACCAGAAAGGTCCTTGTCAGATCAGAGAAATAACCGCCTGCTTCGCCTCCCCAGTCAACAATAATAAAATCCCCTGCCTGGAATTTATAATCCGTAGGTCGTGCATGGGGCATTGAAGAATTCCTGCCGGCAGCGACTATTATATCAAATGGCAGGGCAGAACATCCCTCTTTCCTGAGATGCTCCTGGAGCATGCCGGCCATTTTCTTCTCGGACATTCCCTTTTTGACATAAGGCCTTACCTGCTGAAAGGCGCTCTCAGCCCTCTCTACCGCAGCGCGGATTGCCTTCAGTTCAAGCCGGTCTTTTATCTTGCGCATGTCTTCCACAAGGTTGCTCACTGCCTTTATCTTCACTCCTTTCCTGAGGAGTTTCCTGTATAACTCATATGACAGTGATGTCTCAAAGCCGAGCGTCCTGACCTCTGCGCTTTTTGCCGTCTCTACAACAGTGCCATACAGCTCTTCACGTTCTATCCATATATCAAAACCGGCCACTTCTTTTGCAGCCTGTTCTTCATATCTTGGATCCGTGCAGAAGATATTTTTGTGTTTTGTGATAAGGACCCAGCCAGCCGTACCGTTGAACCCTGAGAGATATCTGACATTCCTCAGTTCAGAAACAAAAATGCCGTCGATTCCCTTTGGTCCAAGGGCTTCAGCTATCAATGCTGTTCGGTTCATTGCACCAGGATTTTCTGTGCGGCCCTGACTGCGAGCAGATAACCTTCAACGCCGAGCCCGCTGATCTGACCGGTCGCGACCTCGGAAATAAAGGATTTTTTTCTGAATTCCTCGCGCTTGTATATGTTGGAGATATGGACTTCTATGGCAGGCTTTCCGACCGCCGATATGGCATCCCGTATCGCTATGCTCGTATGGGTATATGCTGCGGGGTTGATGATCAGCAGATCATAGTTTCCGGACTGGATGGCATCAACTATAGCCCCTTCACTGTTGGACTGTATTATATGCACACCCATGCCGAGTTCAGAACAGGCCTCCGTTATCCTGCTGTTGAGGTCAGCAAGGGAAACGGCCCCGTAGATGCCTGTTTCCCTCGTACCGAGAAGGTTCAGGTTCGGCCCATGTATAACAAGAATATTCATGTCTTTTGTCTATACCCTTATCGTATAAATAATCAAATTGTTATGCAAAGAATGTTTCTTTTTGCAGAGTCCGGCATCATATGCCGGGCGATTAGAATTCGCCCTCTATCTTCGGGACCGTGTTTTTCAGAACAAAACGGCCCTTGCCGTAGTTGCCTTCCGGTTTTATGACAAGTGCCAGATAGTAGTCAGCATTGATCTTCCTCATGATAATGCCGCACCTGTCTGAAATGATGGAAAACTCCCGGGCTTCCCCGAGCCTCAGGTTCTCTGACGCATATCCGATGTCCCGTATCATGGCAGAGGCCTCAGCGCCAAGCCCCGCTAGATCGATGAGCCTTTCAGATACATATTCCTGGACAGGGATGCCGTCAGATGCAATAATCATTGAGGAGACAGCACCGTCAACCTTGTCAACCGTCTCTTTAAGAACGTCCAAGAAATTCATCTCTTCCCTTCATCAACCCTTCCAGAAAATCATTCAGCCTTGAGATCAGCAGCTCCCTGTCTTTGCCGAGGAGTTTAAGAAGCGCCCTCAGTTCTTCAACCCGCTGCAGGGCCTTCCTGTCGTCAGGATTCGAAGACAGGAGATTCTTGAATATGGTCATCGCTTCAAGATAATTCCCACTGGCAATATACCGGTCGGCATCTTCAAGAGACTGCGGTCCCTGAGACGGCTCTTCTGAAACCAGGCCGGTCAAACTATCAGGACCGGAGATGTCCCCTGCAAAACCCTCTTCCGAAAAATCAGCCTCAACTTCCTGAGATTCAGCGGTGCCCTGCTCCATCGGTTCATCAAAATCACCGAATGATATCTCTTCTTCAACTGCATCAATGGGTTCATCAAAGACATCGATGCTCTCATCAGCCGTCAGTGCATCTTCCAGAGCCTCTGGGGGTTCGGATTTAAGCCCGAACAGGGAATCCTTGAAAGAAGCCAGTTCTTCCTCGTCATGAGCCGGTTCCTGAATAATTTCCGGTTCGGTTGCTCCTTCCGGCAAGACCTCCTGCACAGCTTCCTCTTCCCAGCCGCCTTCCTCTTCAGGCTCAATTGATTCAGCAGAAGGCATCTCATCAGGGACTCCTGCTGCAACGCCGGCATTTTCAATGCTGCTGAGCTGGTTGAATGCATCTTCGTCCATCGGGTTCAGCTTCAGGACTGTCTTGAACGATTTGATTGCAAGTTCCTTTTCACCGGTATCACGGTATATCTCTGCAAGTTTTTTGTAGGCATAGAGGTTGTCAGGGACTGTTTTTATCACGTCCTCGAAAGCAGCCCGTGCCTCATCGAGCATCCCCTTCTCATAATATATCTTTCCGAGCGATACCTTGGCTGTTGTATAACCGGGCTGCAGTTCAAGCCCGTTCAAAAGCACATTGACCGCCTCATCAAGCATGCCTTCTTTCCTGTACTCCTCTGCAAGGGGCACAAACAGCCTTGAATTAGGGTCTTTTTCTAATTTTTCTTTAAGTTTTTCAATATCTTTCAAAGACATATCTTGTCAACATTTGTATCAAATCGGGATGATAAAGTCAAGCCTTGATTTCAAGGAAACGGTCGAGCACTGCATCGGCAACCGAATCTTTATCCATAAGCCCGACAGCTTTTTCACCTTTCCTGTCAATAATTACAACACGGTTGGTATCGACATCAAACCCGGCCCCCGGTTCTGTAACATCGTTATATACGATCATATCGATATTCTTTATTTTCATTTTTTCTGATGCTCTCCTGATATTCGGTCCGGTCTCCGCAGCAAACCCGATAAGAAAAGGCCTGTTCTTTGCCTTTGAGACCTCAGACAAAATGTCAGTTGTCCGGTGCAGCTGCAGGGTCAACTTTTCTGCCTTTTCGATCTTTGAATCTGCCATACCCTCAGGCCTGAAATCAGATACCGCAGCAGCCATAATAAGCGCTGTTGCACCGTCTATATGTTCTTTGACTGCATCAAGCATCTGCCGGGCAGTTTCCGTTATAACAAAGGTTACGCCGTTCGGACGCTTCAAAGCGGTCGGTCCGCTTATGAGCGTGACATCCGCTCCCCTGTAGCGGGCTGCCTTCGCGAGGGCATATCCCATTTTTCCTGAAGACCTGTTCGAAATAAACCGCACCGGATCGATATGTTCCCTTGTTGGGCCTGCGGTAACGACAATCTTTTGTCCGGTCAGGTCTTTCTCTGCAAGCACAGTCCTTACGGCATCAATAATATACTGCACATCGGCCATCCGGCCCTTTCCCTCTTCTCCGCACGCGAGACTGCCGCTTTCCGGCCCGACCTGCACGGCTCCGGCAGAGAGAACCTTTTCGAGGTTCTGCTGAAACATCCTGTTTTCATACATCCTCCAGTTCATCGAAGGAGCAACCACTACCGGACCGTTGTGGGAAAGGAGACAGGTGCTGAGGAGGTCATCTGCTATGCCGTTGGCGAATTTTGAGATGATGTTCGCTGTTGCCGGGGCTATCACCAGAACATCTGCAGAGGCAGGGAGTTTTATATGCGCCAACGGGTCGTCAAACAGCGATGTCAATACCCTGTTCTGTGAGGCAATTTCAAGGGAAAGAGGGGTCACAAAATGCTTAGAGGCCTCGGTCATAATAACAGAAACCGTGGCCTCTTCTTCTTTCAGTCTCCTGACAAGCTCAACTGCCTTATAGGCAGCTACTCCTCCTGAAACACCGAGGAGGACAGACTTACTCCTCAGATGATTCTTCCGTCTTTTCGCTGAAGAGCTCATCAAAGGCCTTTTTATCCGACATTTCTCTCTCGTTGAGGTAGACTTTAAGGTCTCTTTCAAGCTCGCTCATTTCTTCTCCTGCTGCAGCCTTCCTGCTCTCTTCCAGGAGTTTCCTGTAGTCGAACCTGCCGGCCTCCTGCATCGCCTTGGTCGCTTCCTCACCCGTGAGGAATTCAAGACTCCCGGTGATCGCTTCCTCTATTGCTATTGTGGTTATCTTCTTTGATTTGGTCTGGATCTTCGGTTTCAGTCCGAGAGAAAGCTCCTTTGCCCGCTGCGAGGCGATCGCTACAAGCCGGTATTTGCTGTCAATCTCTTTATCGTCATATTCTGCCGGCAGAGAAATAATGTCCATTGCTGTTTCCTCCTACGCTAAAATTTTCCTTATAAATTCCCGGTTCATCCTGTCGCTCCTGAGCCTCTCTGCACGCAGTATTGACTCGAGGCTCTTAAAAGAATCCCTGAGTTTATCGTTTACTATAACATAATCGTACTTGTTAAAGTCCTGTATTTCAAAGACCGCCCTTTTCAGGCGTCTCTGCATATCACCTTCCGAGTTGCTCCTTCTCTTTGTAAGCCGCATCCTCAGCGTTTCCATTGACGGAGGAAGTATGAATATAAACACCCCTCCCCGGCATGTTTTCCTGATCTGGGCGGCTCCCTGCGTATCTATGTCCAGCAATACATCGAATCCGGCCTCCGTGAGGCCTTCAAGCCTCTTTCTCGACGTACCGTAGAGGTTGCCGTGCACTTCAGCCCATTCAACAAAATCCCCCTGAGCGACCATCTGCCTGAATTTTTTTTCGCTTATGAAACTGTAGTCTTCATCCCTGACTTCCCCTTCTCTCGGCTGTCTGGTGGTAAATGAAACAGACTGCCTCAGGTTGGGGATGCTGGAAACCGCCTTTTTGCATAAGGTAGTCTTCCCGGCACCGGACGGGGCAGAGACGATAAATAAAATCCCCTTATTCTTCTTCAGCAAGGTTGGGTTTTCCCTCGGTAAATCTCTGGGTTATGGTCTCGGCCTGCAGCGCCGAAAGGATAATATGATTGCTCTCGGTGATAATTATCGAGCGGGTACGTCTTCCCTGCGTTGCATCAACCAGTTTTCCTTCTTTCTTGGCCTCTTCCCTTACCCGCTTCATCGGTGCTGATCCAGGGGTCAGAATTGCGACCACCTTGGATGTTGCCACAACATTTCCAAACCCGATATTTACCAATACAGGACTTGCGTCACTTTTCCTCATAATTCACTCCAAAAAGTGAGAAATAAGAACTGGGAACAGGGAAGTAAAAAAAAGATAAAGTGGCTTTAGGACAAACAATGCTTATTAATACTTTCTTTTCCCAGTTCTTAGCTCTTAGTTCTCAGTTTATTATTGTATGTTCTGCACCTGCTCCCTGACCTGCTCTATCACTGTCTTCATCTCAACAGTCAGGTTCGATATGGCATAATCGCTTGACTTTGATGCTATGGTATTTACCTCCCTGTTGAGTTCCTGCAGGATGAAGTCCAGCTTTCTTCCTATTATATCACCATTGCCGAGTATTTCCCTGAACTGTCTGAGATGGCTTTCTATCCTCGTAATTTCTTCTGAAACATCGAGCTTTGAAGCAATGATTGCCGCTTCCTGCAGCATCCTGCTGCTGTCGATTTCCTTTCCTGCAAGCAATGATGCGATCCGTTCGTTGAATTTTCCGGTCAGATCAGCAATGACTCTGCTGCTCAGACTCCTGACCTCTGCAGTCATAGCAGCAAGGGCATCCAGCATCTGATTGAGACCGCGGGCAAGCTGTATGCCCTCAGTCTTTCTCATCTCATACAGGCTTTCCATTGCCTGTTTAAATACAGCGATGATAAGGTCAACGTCATAGCTCGGTTGTGTCTCAGAAAATATATCGCGCAGATTTGTCAGCGAATTAATATCCAGTGTGCCCGGAATGGAATACTCCTCCTGCAGTTTCTTCAATGCAGAATAGATGTTCCCGGCAAAGACCCTGTTGACCTCCATCCCGGAGTCTGCAGCCTGGGGGACGAAGACGCTGACATCCAGTTTCCCTCGCGAGAACCGTTCCTTGAGGAGATTTCTTAACTCCATTTCGAGCTGACTGAGGAATACAGGCACCTTGACGTAAATATCAAGGAACCTGTGGTTCAGCGAACGGATTTCAACCCGGCAGCCGTTATTCTCAGCGCTGCCAAAACCTGTCATGCTCTGTATCATCGCAAAGTAAACTATAAAACAGTTGCCGAATTTAGTCAAACAGACCGTAATAACAGTGAATTTTCTTGAAAAATACCTATTAAATCCACTAAAATGATTGTCCAAATCAAAACCGGAGGAAGATATGTCTGAAACAGTAGAGATCAGATGGCATGGAAGGGGCGGCCAGGGCACGGTAACGGCTGCAAAGGTGCTGGCAGACGCCTGCCTAAGC
>JBBIUL010000018.1:0-15969 GCA_037440265.1 Nitrospira sp.
TTCTTCTTGATCTTGACGGATTCAAAGAGGTAAACGATTCCTTCGGTCACCAGAGCGGGGATGCGGTGCTGACTGAAGTTGCAAGGCGGCTTGTAGCCAGCCTGCGGGAAAGTGATGTGGTCGCCCGGCTTGGGGGAGATGAGTTCAGCCTTATCATTCCGACGGTACAGAATGAAGAGTCAGCAGGAGCAGTCTCCCGCAAGCTGATCGATGCCCTGTCCACGCCTTACGGATTCCTGGAAAATGCAGCCCCTCTCTCGGTCAGCATAGGGATCAGTTTCTTTGCAGTCCATGGCACGGACCACAGCGAACTGATCCGCAAGGCTGATTTTGCCATGTACCGGGCAAAGAAACAGGGCAAGGGAAGGTATATCTGTTTTACCGCAGAGCCGCAGGAATCATTGTCTCAGCATTCAAAAGGACTCCGGGCCTCTGACCCTCCGGTTCCGCCGGATGCCTGACAAGGGTTATTGTCTGAATCTCACAGTCTAAAAACCCTCTGTCTCTTGTTTATTTTTTTTATGCAGTATCCAACTGCCTGTATTGCTGCTCACCTTTTTCCATCACTTCCGGTCAACTCGCAGCGTTGCCGTTGCAGGGCTCGCACCCCATCTGTAGCCCGCCGCTGATGCAGTGAATAACATCCCGTCAACCTCAACGGGCAGATCATCAGTCAATGAGACGGCCCTGGCACCGACCTGTATTTTCATATTAAGATGTTCATTTTCGTTGCCATTTCTGTCAACACCAAGACGAACCGCGATATGAAGGACCTTTATCTGCACATCTCCGATCCGATAGCTGGTACCCTCTGTTACAAGCGTTTTATGCCCGAACGATAGTGTATTCCGTGAACAGCCCTGTAAAATGATCCCGAGAAAAAGAACGGAAACGAGAAATAAGTTAACAAAATCAGACTGACTTATTCTTCTCAATATCGGAATCCCCGGAAACTTCTTTTTCCTTTCGCCCGCCTTCTTCGCCGGCAAGCTCTAAGGCTTTCCACAAGGCGATCCCCTCGTCTGCATCATGGACCAGGTTCCCGCAATCAGGACAGCTGTAATCCGCAAGCTTTCGACCGGTAATAGTAGTGCTGTTCTCACGAACCATATTGCTGCCGCACCTCTCACACTTCATCTTCTCAGGTTCCTTTCAGCAGGTCATTGTCATTGCGTCTGGGCCGGTTTATAATCAGTCTGCATGCAGCGGCAATCTGCTGAGCGGCAAGAAGCAGATGCTTTTGGACACGTATATATCCGCTCATGGTAAGCGCTGCCTCGAAAAATTCGTACAGCCCTTCGTAAAAAAAAGACTATAGGCCACTGTAAGGGCACCGATCAAAAGGAGCATTTCTCAGCCATTTCGCTTGATGAATGCCCCATGTTCACATCAGCCTCAAGGGCCGCCCTCAGACCCTCTAGTTCAGCCATCGCATCGGCTGTCTGACTGTTAAAAAAATCAGTATGCTCCATCTGCTGCCTTTCGGATATCTTGCCACAGGCATTCAGGATAATCAATTTCACTTGTCAGCGCCCTTCTTTCCTCTGATTGAGCTGATTTTCAGGGAAAGCATGTTCCCATAATATTTCAAGCTCCCTTTTTACGCTGTTCATATCAATCTTCCTGATGCCGGTCCCTGTCCTGACAGTGAGATTGCCGTCTTGAATCTCAAAACCCCCATCCCGCACGGGGAATACGCTTTCCCCTAACCGGCCTGCTACTCCCCTTTTGAAATCAACCACAAAGAGGCTTTCGACCACGCCGGCATGGAGTACAAAAACCAATTCATTCGAAAAGACAACCTTCTTGACAGACGGCCACGTCAACTTCGGAGGACCATCCATCAGCACTTCATCATTAACGAATATCCAGGCATGCCGGTCACCCCTGCCGAGGATGACTCCATGAGCAGTTTTGTATATACGGTATCCGTCAGGAGCATCCTCCTGAGCTATATTTCCGTGACGTGCCCCTTCATAGACCAGCCATCCCTGCTGATGGTTTTGATCGTATTGGGGATTCCTGCGCTCAAATACCGGATATTGCCTGAATAACCTTTCATCAGATGTTACCAGATAATAAAACCCGGGAATCTCAGGTGCGCCATTCCTCCAGTTTACGGTGAAGTGCACCGCTTGAGAAAAAAGCCCCTGGCTGAACTCCTGTTTCCCTGTTGCATACGCACTGATGAGCCATTGCAGCGACGGATCTATGCTGCCAGGTCTTATGTCTGAAAAGAAGGTCTTTTCAATCGCCTCCTTAAATCCCCTGTTTTCCGGTCTCAGGAGGGCATTGGCAAAAGGGATGAGACGAATGAACTGTCCATGAGACCCCCATCGGTTGTACTCATATCGTTGCTTTGTCCTTCCAGCTGCCAGAGACACAAACTCTCCTCCGAACATGCTTCCGCCGTCATAATGGCTTTTGAGGGTGTCGACATAACCATCACCATTAAGATCCTCCTCAACGATTTTTATTTCCTGAGCGCTGGATGCATGCGGTGCCATTAAAAAAAGAACTAGGGCCAGCAGAACCCTTTTCATCTGCATGATCTGGCTAAGGTTGTTCCCCATTCCGTCTTGTCTTTTCCCACCAATCTACAGCCCATCGTTTATGCAGACAATGTTGTCTGTATTGAGCGCTTCAAAGATTCCTTTCAGAGAATTCGCCCTCCAGGCTTTCACTATATTACGTAAATATATCTTTTTATCATCCTTTACAATCGCAATGATTTCCGGATCGTCCTCTCCACGAATAAGACAGGTGCCCTGAACAAGCATCTTGCCCTGCCTTATCTCCGGCAACAACAGGATATCCTTTATCTCATAAGAGACCGTTCCCTCCCTGCTGCCGGAGTGCACCTTCTCCAACCAGAGAAACCGCATGCCTTCCTTATTGACATGGGTGACTGCATACTTCATATCAGGCCCTTTCTCGATAAGATGACCTCCGAGATCTTCATAGCCTGCAGGAAAATCGTTCTGGTCATAGCTGAGCCCGACCAGCTTCTGCCTTTCCGTCTCATAGTCGCTCGCTTTTTGTGAAAAGGCAGGCCTTAAACTGATTACAAGCATCAGCAAAATAAATGCAATGCCACCCCTTGCTCTGTTATTCAATGCCATTGCTCTCAATGATGTCAATGAGCCACTTCCCGCTGTTTTTGGACAATCTGAATCGCAGGTTCATCCCTGTGTCTGCATCAACGATTGAACTGGTTGATGATTTTTTCACCTCGGTCACCTTCACATGATCGATCTTCGCAAGGGCTTCATCAATCTCCTGTGTCCGGAGGACGAGATCATGTTCAAAGCCTTCGGCAGGACCGTCAGTCTGCGGGTAGCGCCTAAAGTGCTCTTCCCGTTTCCGGAAAATTCTTCTCTGTTTGTCTATGTATTCATCAGATATATATCCGCTGCCCCTGAGCTTTGACAAATACTCCTCGGTCCCCTTGAAGTTGACTGAATAATGTTCTGACCGTGACTCTCCTGCTCCCTTCCTGTTCACTAACCGTATCTGCTTCAATGTACTGTATTGTGTCCTGTACCATTTCAGGAACCCGATAACCGTCTGAACAGCCCCATCCTCAAAAGCTGCAGCTGCAGCATCGCCTTGCCTGATCTCTGAACTCATCCCGTTATTCTGCTGATTGCGCACATCAGCGTTATTGCCTGCAACAAGCACAATGGGGATAAATACTACAACAGTTCTGAAAGCGTTTAGCATTTTCCCTGTCAGCGCATGGTTGTGCATTCAACTCCTTGCTTGATTATATTCATCTTCTGATGTGACCAGGGATAAGTCTGAATGTCCTTGGAAGATCGTTTTACAATGATCTTCCCTGTTTTGTCGATTAAACGCCATCCTCTCGGTATTGCAGACCAATGCTTCTTCTCTTTGTCGGTGAAGTATACGTCGACAACATTGACTGCAGCCAGCCCATCTCTAAAATCCTTCACTTGCTTGAACTGAGCATCAAAGACAACCTTTCCGGTCTTGTCGATAAATCCCCATCCCCTTGCCCAATCATCTGCTAATTGAACACCAGCCAATCCTTCTGAAAAACCGTACGCTTCCATAAACTGAGGCGGAATTACGATCCTGCCGGTTTTGTCGATATACCCCCATTTGCCCCCGAGCTGAACTGCAGCCAATCCTTCTAAAAAAGCCATGGCAGATTCGAACTGCGGGGGGATGACAAACTTCAGCGTTTTGTCTATATAACCGAATTTTCCGCCTTTCTTGAATTTCGCCAGTCCTTCTGAGAAGCCGCCGCCTTCCTCCCGTGTGAATCCGGAGAGCAGATACCTGCCAGTTTCGTCTATATAGGCACAGGTATCATTCTCTTGCTTTATGGATTCACAGCCCAGCGCAATACCAACGGCATTGTAATAAGCTGCAGAGGTAAACTTTGGCTTTACAATGGACACCCCCGATGAGGTTTCAAACCCATACAGCCAATACCTCTTCTTCAGCCGCTGAGTATCGCTGACATAGCAAGGATGATATTCGCGTGAAGTCTGATAGCTGCCGGTTGCGCAGGAAACAGCAAAAAAAGCCAGACAGTATGAACATAAAAACATTTCTCTTACCCATGAACTACCTCCCTTTTATATTTAGACCTGATTTATCATCCCGCTCCGGATTGACGCACCCGCCTAAACTCGCAAGAAAAACAGCTACTCTGAAGGCCCCCAGAAAAACTTCCCGCCTCTTTCTATATAGGCCATTTTCTTTCCAGTCCACACCTGTGCTAACCCGTCAGAAAATGCGCCTGCAGTATCGAATTGAGGTTGTATGATCATCTTGCCGGCCTTGTCGATATAGCCCCATTTCCCGTTGAGCTTCACTGCAGCCAACCCTTCAGAAAAAGACCCGGCGTCCTCGAACTTCGGTTCTATGAGCATTTTCCCGTTCGTATCAACATACCCCCACTTCCCCCTGAAGGTAAGCTGGGCGTACATTCCGCCAAGTAACGAAGGTTTGCTTGCCGGGTCCTGCACGGCAACCTTCGCCAGTCCTTCTGAAAAAGCTCCTGCCCTGTCGAGGTGTGCGTCTATCATCATCCTGCCGGCCTTGTCGATATAGCCCCATTTTCCGTTAAGCTTCACTGCAGCCAGCCCTTCAGAAAAAGACCCGGCGTCCTCGAACTTCGGATTTACAGGCAATTTCCCTTCTTTATCGATATACCCGAACTTGCCGTCAGTACTTACCGCAGCCAACCCTTCAGAAAAAGTACCAGCCTGCTCAAACCTGGGGTTCACGACAAATTTTCCGGCCTTATTGATATATCCGCATGCATTCTGTGCAGCCTGCGTACAAACTGAGGCAAGTCCTTCTGAGAAACGCCCGGCCTTACGGAACTGCGGCTGAATGACATATTTTCCTGCCTTGTCAATATAGCCAAGTCTGTACCCCCATGCCCCTAATTCGTACGCAATGGCCAGTCCCTCGCCGGAGGCATCCAGTACATACTGGATTTCCAGCAATGCTTCAATCTGTGAAGGGATCATGTGGTCTATTTTCGGATACCAGACAGTTCGTCCGGATTTGTCAATGTAGAAGGGGATATAGATATTTTGGCTATAGAATTCAAAAGCCACGGCCAGATCCCCGGGAAAAAACTGCGCTCCCCCGAACTGGGGCTTGATCGCTGTTTTGCCGTTTCTGTCCATATACCCCCAGACACCGCTCTGCTTGATCGGGAAGAGAGTGTTTGGCTCTCTCTTTTGCTGAGCATCTGCCTGTCCGCCAAAAACAAAGAACATAAGCATGAAACAGTTCAATGCAGTAATAGTCTTTTTCATCTTCTTATCCTCCTGAATCCTATCCTCTTATTTACACCAAAATGAGCGCTCTTGCAATTTTTTTTTCAACCCCCTGAAAATCTTTAGCACGTAGATGGAACAGTTTAGAAAATAAGAGAAAGTTGCTTTGGAATGAAAATTGTCGGAGATTATCACTGAGATTATAATTTATAGTTTCGGGGAAATAGTATAAAAAAGGGATGTAGTCTCTGAGCCAGTCAAGGTAGCGGAGATAATCGCCATCTCCTTCGAATACATCCTGACGATAATTTCCACGCTGGGTTATATGATGTGGATAGCCAACAGCCACTGCTCGTGATATTCTCGGCATGGCTTTTATAATGAAGAGAGGGCAGTTTCCTGTCAATAAACGGTCGCTGTCCCTATTTCCTATTTTTCTTCCGATCTGAAAAGCCGATAGATAAGTGCGACTGAAGAACACTCGCCATCTCGAAAAACTGCTTTGCTATTCTCAAATCATCTCGCCGTAATTTACTTGTTTCTTACGCACTTGAAATAAATGCTTCGCTCTACTTCGCAAGGAAAACCAAACGCCTCCTCCTCACGCACAATTTCATAAACTCCACTTGTTGCGTTGCATGCCTCAAATATCTTCTTGTACGCATCCTCTCGGCGAGCATTGCGCAGAGACTGTGCCCCAGCATTGCAGTAGGTAATATTTCCAGAGTGCTGTTCGTTTACTGGTGCATATGCACTAGGCCGCATCTTTACTTGACCTGCTGTACTAACACATCCCGACACAACAGCGGTGACAAGAATAAAAAACACAATAGCGCATTTGGGCATATATCCTCCTTGTCTTAATTAATTTCTTAATGTCTAATGAGGCAGTTAAGCTGCCGCGGACGCAGAAGTCAGAGATGCAGACCATGGAGCTCTTCAAAGAGCAAAAGCCGTTTTGGATATCTGAAACCATCACTGCCATTTTGCCTCCGCTGGTCTGCATTCACTGCATGTGATTGTTAGACTTTTTTCTTGTTCTTATATTCGCCTTATGGTTACATTGCCTCATTAAACTCGCTTCTATATTTTGCTACTCCTGAAGTTTGATTCATCACCGACTTATCAAGCCAAAGGATCATGAATGCATTATCTGGTATCCCCTCCCATTGGCATTTAATACCGAATCGTGATGCAGGCTCAAAGCCGAATCCAGGATAGTAGTCTTCATGTCCGAGAACGATGATAAATGGACATTTAGTTTTTCTCAGTTCCTCTATCCCCCTATTAATCAGCTGAGAACCAATGCCTTGTCTCTGAAATTCAGGCAATACTGCCATCGGAGCAAGTCCCATCCCAATCACTTTTTTTTTATCATCCTCAATAGTCACTGGACTAAAAAGAATATGACCTACTAATTTATCTTTATCAATAGCAACCAATGAGAGTATATCGTCGCAGTTTCTTCTGATGTTATCTACGATGTTCGCCTCTTGCGCCTGTCCAAATGCTTTCTTGTTTATATCACGAATGTCATTAATGTCGTCGGGTTGCTCAGGTCTGATTATCATGTAGTATTTTGAGTATTTAGTGACGTTTATGAATTAGTTGACTTATTCATCTCGTCATCAACTTTGAGATTGCAGTGGTAGTTACCCTGGCTGATCAGGCAAACGTTGCCAGCTGTTCTGCGGAGCAGTAATTTTTCAGATGTGTAGACCTGACTTTCTCCCTTTTTTCTATCCCCCCTGCATAAATATGTTCAGTAACGATCAGCACTTCGTAACTGGAATGATACCGCTGGCCAAAGCTCCGTGCCTTCAGGAACATCGTGTCCGCCCACCTGCAAGATTGAATACTCGGCCCCGCGACTGTCCTTCAGGATAAGCTTGTAAGCTCCATTCTTAACGGCGACTCCCAACACAGCCTTGTTGGTTTCTATCTTGTCGCTCGGCCCAAGGTATGCTTTCGCATTGGGAAACTGACCTGGCCAGTCAAAGATAGATTTCCCCTTTACGTGCAGCACGATGCCGCCCTGAATGAGAAGCGGGCCAAACGTTATCTCATTCTCACCTACGGTGACCGGATACTTGCCTCCTCCTCTGAAGATACCGCCAATTTTGATGGTGGTAGGATTAAGGAACCGAACAGAAAGCACGCGAACCTTCCTCTCATCCTCGACAATTAATGTATGTGGGTCTGGTCTGATAAACGGAATGGTCTTGTTTTGATTAACACGAAACTTATTGTTTTCGACTGTTGCGAGGATTTTGCCGTCTTCATCCCAGATGTCGGCCGACACAGATATGCCGTTATCAACTCTGGTAATCGTAAGCAGGTCTTTGCCATACAGTTTCAAGACTACAAAGGACTTCTCTGCGGTTGAAACGGCAAAATCACCTACAAACAAGAGCATCTCGCCTTTTGTCACTGTCACGGCTTCTTCTGGAACCCCCACAGGCCGGCCTGGAGGTATATGCAGCATCGGCGCGGGTTCCTTCCCCGGCAATAGCAAGTCAGTCACAGCTATCTGTGGAAAGAAATACGATCTTATGGCCAAGTACGCCGGAACAACGGCAACAATAATAAAGATCAACAGCACAAAGGGTTGAAGTTTATGATCATCGCAAAACCATTTGTTCCGAACAAGACGTCCACAACGGCGCCAATTATTGTTTCTTCCGTAGCATTGATGCTCTTTCATATTAGTTCAGTCTTGAAGTCCAACGCGCCGGGTTACCTGCCGAAGGCAGGCTACCGCCGCAGAGCTGCAACTCTCCGGAGGCGGCAGCATAAGATGGATGAATTCCCCTCTTAGTCTCTCTTTCAGACGCATGCCTGATGACAGAACCAGCGAACATGAAATAATGAAGACTTTGCTGGTCCCTGAGATAATTCTAATTGAATGCAGGGGGAGTGTAAAGGAAAATATCCTGGATCTTCTGATTACAGACTGTACTTAACCCAGCGAAAAAAGCAGTTAACTCATCGCCTGCCGGAGCCTGCCGGAGACCGCATCGATAAACTCTTCAGTCCGGGCATACTTGCCAACCTTCGGTCTTGCGATGAGCATAAGGTCCTTTGTCATAACCCCGCCTTCGACGGTCTCTATCACGGCCTTTTCAAGCATCTCGGCGAACCTGACGACATCCGGTGTGCCATCCAGCTCGCCACGTTTTGCCAGCGCACCTGTCCATGCAAAGATGGATGCGATCGAGTTCGTTGATGTCGGGTTGCCCTTGAGGTGCTCGTAATAGTGCCTGACAACCGTGCCGTGTGCAGCCTCGAACTCATACTTTCCGTCAGGCGAGACAAGGACCGAGGTCATGAGGCCAAGGCTTCCAAAGCCGGTTGCAACCATGTCCGACATGACATCGCCGTCATAGTTCATACATGCCCAGAGCATGCCGCCTTCTGACTTGATGATCTGCGCGACCGCGTCATCTATGAGCAGGTAACGGTAAGCAATCCCGGCCTCTCTGAAACGGCCCTCCTCCTTCCCGACTTCCTCTGCAAAAACGTCCCGGAAAAAGCCGTGGTACTGCTTTGATATCGTGTCTTTGGTGCCGAACCAGAGGTCGACCTTTTCGCTGAGTGCATAGTTTATGCAGGACCGGGCAAAACTGCGAATGGATTTCTCGGTATTATGGATGCCCATTATTACCCCGGGGCCCTTGAAATCGTGGATCTTGAGGGTCTTCTTTTCGCCGCTTCCTGCAGGGGTGAAAACGATCTCTGCAAAGCCCGGTGCATCAACGACAAACTCAACGCTCTTGTAGATATCGCCGTATGCATGCCTGCCGATGATGATCGGCTTTTTCCACCTGCTTACTTCAGGCGGGATGTTGCCGATGATGATCGGCTTCCTGAACACGGTGCCGTCAAGGATGGAGCGGATGGTCCCGTTCGGGCTCTTCCACTGCTCCTTAAGATCGTATTCTTTTACCCGAGCGGCATTGGGGGTGATGGTGGCGCACTTTACGCCAACGCCGAACTCCTTTATCGCATGTGCAGCATCGATGGTAATCCGGTCTTCTGTCTCGTCCCTCTTTTTTATGCCGAGGTCATAATAGCGAAGGTCAAGCTCGAGGAAAGGGCTGATGAGCTTCTCCCTGATGAGATGCCACATGATCCTCGCCATCTCGTCACCGTCGATTTCAACTATCGGGTTCTTGACCTTGATCACTGAACGTGCACCTCTTTTCGAGTTATTTTAAGCCTGATCATTCTAACCAACATTGCTCAAACGCGTCAAACGCAGGCTTTTTTCTGGTTCTTCAGATGAAAAATACGATGAGCCTGCCGGATTCAATTAATACTACTTCATATGATAGTATATCTTCAAGAATAACGGTTTTATGAAAGGAATGTGAGATGGGAGAGGCATGGTATGACGGTCTGCCCGATGATGCCTTTGTCACTGAAAAGGACAAGGCGTATGAAAAAGCAACGGCAAAAATAAGGGAAGGGCTCGCAAAAGGCCTTGATTTTGACACTGCCTGCGCTGCTGTTGATGTTGAGGATGAGTCGCTGAAAATACATATTATCGATGACATGCTGAAGGTGCTGATTGCAGAAGAGCATTTCCAGCACGATTTACCGCTTGATGAACTTTCGAAAAAACTCAATGTCTCCCTTGAACGCCTTGAGACTGCAAAGATCGAGATGCTCGATGATGTAAAGAACTCCTCTATCAGGGCATTTTATAAATCACTCGGCTCCGGCAATGCATAGTCAACGTGACTGAAGACATCCCCTGCATTACAGAAAGTCGCATACATTATCCTGACAGCATGCACCTGAAGTCATGCGTGCTCTCAAAAAATGCGGTGATCAAGGGAATCTCTTTCAGTAAAGGCTCTATCCTTGGTTTTGATGAGGAAGGAAGGCTCTGGCGCTGCAATATCTCAGCCGACACTGAGATCAAAAGCCTTCCGTGCAAGGCAAAAACCGAGCTTGCATTCTCTCCTGAGGGCCGCCTCCTGCTCTGCACCCTCTCAAGGGAAGTGTTGATCCAGGGGATACCGGTGATGCCCGGAAGACTGGTGATGTTCCATGAAAACGGCTCGCTCTTCAAGTGTGATCTGGCAAGGGATGCCATGGTCAATGACATTCCTGTAAAGGCCGGTTCTGACATCTGTTTTTTTGATGACCGGACGCTTTCTTCATTCACCCTCTCAGAGGATTTCCGGATCAGCGGCATTTCCTGCGCTTCAGGCACAAGGGTATGGCTGTACCCCGACGGCAGTATCTCCGGATGCACCATTTCAGAGGATGCTGACATCAGCGGCAAAAGATACCGGGCCGGCAGTTTCATTGTCTTCAAAACTGACGGGGGTCTTCTTCATGTCCCGGACAGATAAGACCGTCTTTTTTGAAACCGGGGGCATACGGGGAAGGTTCCTCCTGTCCGATGAAGAGATATCCGGGATCGTCTGCAAAAAAAACTCATGGGTCTGGTTTCACCACAACGGGATGTTGTCAAGCTGCGAAACTTCAGACGATACCCTTATACAGGATCTGCTCTGCAAGGCATCCCACCGGGTCTGCTTCCATGAAAACGGCTGCCTGATGCGCTGCCATATAGCCTCGGACTGCATGGTTCAGGGCATTCCTGCGCGGGCTGACACCTTTCTCCTCTTCCACAAAAACAGGAGGCTTTCGGCCTGCAGGCTCAATGAAGATTTTTTCTATGATGATATCAGATGCATGGCCGGCAAATGGATCGGGTTTTATGACAACGGCTCTCTGAAGCGGTGTGTCCTGGCAGAAGACATAATCAGAAACGGGGTTCTGCTCAGGGCAGGGACATGGGCCTGCTTTCACAGAAACGGCGTGCTTGAAAACTACAAACTCACTGAAGATGCACGCATACAGGGGATGGACCACACTGTTGGTGATATCCTGGTGTTTGATGAGACCGGATGGCTGACAGAAAAAATATCAGCGCCTGCCAGAGAATAACCACTGTCTTTTTGAGTTACGTCCGGCATTCAATGCCCCCACTCTTAACCTGATAATGCGTTTTGCAGTTACTTAACCCCGCTTTATGCAATCATATGGCCAAGCGAAGGCAGGGCACAGCATTCTCGCTCATTCTTGCCTACCGGCAGGCAGGCTCACTTCGTTCCGAGGCTTTTGCCTCTTTATTTCAGGAAAATATATTTTAGGACTGCGGCAAAAGAAACCGCTCGAATACAATGCCCTGCCCTGTCTTCTGTGCACGCACCACTATCTTCTCAACCCTCTTAATTCACAAGATTTCGTTAAAGCTGAAAGGACATGGTATTTAAGCGGTTTTATTTGGACGAAATTCAGACAGGATGTATTTTAACAATAAAGAGTCCAAATACCTCGGAGGTCGAAGACCGAGCCTGCCTGACCGGTAGGCAGGAATGAGCGAAAATACCATGTCCTTTCAGCATGATTTATTTTTATGTGACTTAACCATAGAACTTCAACATCAATGATATCCGAAAAAGGCCATCATCTCACCGGCAATTTCATTGAACTGTGCATTCATCTCTTCGGTCCATTCTTCCTTTGACGGGAACGAAAAAGACGGGCTGGCATTGTAGCGTTTATCAGTCTTATAAGTATTCTTTATTTTCCTCCCGGAAAATGCCTCGATCCTGCCAATCGTTTCCTGTCTGCTGATATCCTCAATCCTGACGATGAGCTTCTGCTCTTCGGGCACCCTGCCCAGCCCTGCAATGGCCTTCCCATTCCTCCAGGTCCATATCCATGCATTCTTCTGAAACGGATTCATGTCTTTCCATTTTGAAAAATAAGGATCACTATATTCAGGAATCGTGCCGAAGGCATTCTGCCCATGCCATCTCCGGGTAAAGGCAGAGCGGACAAAGTCCTTTCCGTTTCTGACTGAGAGAATAAATCTGCAGGAGGGGTTCAGAATTGCTATTGCATCGATGAAATGGATATAGAGGTTTGACGAGTCAATAAATTGATCAGAAGCGATCCCCTGATGGAGGTCCATAACCGCCTGAATACGTTCTTCTATCGTGTAAAAAGGGTTAGCATGGGGGTTAGGGCCTGAAAAATATTTTTCAAGGATATATGCTGCCCTGAATTCATGATGCCCGCCGAACATCCGGGCAATGGTTTCAGTGCCTGATCTGCCGGTGCCTGTTATTATGAGCATTTCATCACGGATCAAACAGGGTTTCTGAGATTTAAAAGATGGGGGCTGAAAAACAATCCGGAGGACATGCCGCCTTATTTGGCAGCGACCGGCACCTTTCCGACCAGTTCGTCCATCAGATCTTTTACGCTTATTATCTTCTGGACTCGGGAGGCATTTGTGCCGACCGTATAGAGGGGTTCTTCCTTTTCAGGATTGTAGTCAGCAGAGCTCAGCAGCCCGTTGCAGATGCAGAAGTGATTTTCATTGCTCTCTTTTGCAGGACAGCGGCTAAACTTGCCTTCTGCGTCCTTCAGCAGGACATACCCCTTGTCGCACTTGGGCTCTCGGAGCCGGCTGAGTGCAGATACATACATGGGAGACTGCTTTATCACCCTGAACGGCAGACCGCAGGGAGAGCCGGGCTTGTCCGCAACAATAATGTCTTCGTCTTTTGAAATAACCACGGCATGCTTGTATTTTTCTGATGCGCTGCTTTCCTCTGTTGCAAGGAACCGGGTGCCCATCTGGACCCCGTCAGCGCCTTGTTTTATAAAATCAAGAATGTCCTCATGGGTATAAATGCCTCCGGCAACGATCACCGGTATGTTCCCGTATTTCATTGCCATATCTTTTACCGGTGGGAAGAGGTTTTCAAGCCTGTTGGATTCGAGGTCTATCTGATCCATTTTGAACCCGAGATGTCCGCCTGCAAGCGGGCCTTCGAGCACCACAGCATCAGGCCGGTATCCGAACCGCTCCCATTTCTTGCAGATCAGTTCAAGTGCACGGGCTGATGAAACAATCGGAATGAGCGCAGTGTCCTTCGGCGGCTGGATCCCGGGAAGACCGAGCGGCAGGCCGGCGCCAGAGATGATCACATCCGCCCCTGCGTCAAGCGCTCCCTTTACCGAGGCCTCATAATCCCGGACAAGGGCAACCATGATGTTTATCCCGGCAAATCCGCCGGAAGCCTTTGCAAGTGACACTTCTTCATAGGCAGCGTCGTATGAGTTGATCTTCTTGCCGTTTCTTTTTCCGAGAAGCCGGTCAAGGCATGCGCTCGACACAACCCCGACACCGCCTTCCTTCGCAACAGCCCGAGCAAGCGGGTACAGGGACACACCAACCCCCATGCCGCCCTGGATTACAGGCACAGCTATCTTTCTCCCTTTAATGGTCAGCGGCGGCAACTTATGTTCGAACTCTGCCAAAACAACTCCTTACAAAAGTTTGCGGGTAAAAACGTTCAGCAGTAAATCCTCTCAAAAGGACGATCTGTGACGTTTTAAAGATAAATTATCCTGATATATTTTATAATTGTTTATAATTGCCTATTATAAACTATTTAATCAAGAAAAATGTACCGAAGGAGAATTATTGCGTGGGCAGAGAAAACGATATCAGAACAGACCTTTTTCAATCAGTCATAGCGCATGTCAGGGAAAACCACAAGGAGGCAATCGATAAGGCATATGCATATTTCTGGGACGATCAGACCCCTGATGAGTTCCTGAAGGGCACCGCTCTTTCAATTGCCTTTATGAACTTCGAAGACTGGCTGGTCTGCGATTACAGGGTCAATGAGGACCGGGAGACCTTTATCGACATCTTCAGGAAGTGCCGTCCCGCATTGACAGAAGAAGAGACAGACCTGCTTCACAGGATGAGGGAGAGCGTAATAAGCCTCTACGAGGTGAAGTCGGTTTCAAAAGACAAGCATGTGATGCTCATTGATTTACTCATGGACAGAGAGATAGCCCTTAGGGACAAGGCACTGACAAAAGGCCTCAAGAAAGGGGACATCTTTGCTGCGAGGCTTCTGCAGCTCGACGGCAAGGACGTTATGAGCGGATGCGTTTATCCATACAGAAAAGACCAGAAAAAAACCATGCTGAAGCAGGTAGACAAGCAGTTCAGCCGCTATAAAAGGAATGTGAATCCTGAGGGGACCATGAGGGACTTCCTGAAGGATTACGGCGATGTCCTGAACATCATATGGATGAACCAGATAATGAGTTAACCCCGGCATTTCAGGCGCGGTGTTTCCCATGGGCAGAGAACAGCTCCGGCTGCCTTCAATAGGCATTACCGCCTATTCCGATTTCTACACAACCCCTGACCCAAAGGTCTGGGGCGATTACTGGCTGAAGAAAAATCTCGCAAAAGAATTCATTCGCATGAACTGGTCCGTAGTCGAATCAGCCCCAAGGATAAGGCTCCATCTGTTCGGAGAGCCGGCTGCCAATATCACCTCTGACACCTATAACATCCTCTGGATACACAGCCATCCTGACTGGATTACGCGTGATACTCTAAGCAAATACCAGAAGATCTTCTGCATATCAGAACCGTTTATCGGAAAGATAAAGGCAATGGGGTTCGATGCAGAGTTCCTGATGCTACCCACAGGCTTCACCCCCCTGAAAAGGGAAAAAAAGTATGATCTTGTCTTTGTCGGCAATACCAAACAGGGCAGCAAGCGGAAGATAATCCGTGATATCGGCAGTCCCCGATACAGCCTGAAAATATGGGGATGGGGATGGAAAGGCATCATCCCGGATGAATGGTACGGCGGAGAATATTATGAAAATGAAAGGCTCAATGAACTCTATGCATCTTCAAAAATTGTACTGAACGACCACCATGATGACATGGGCAGGGAAGGCTTTATCAATCCGAGGATTCTTGACGTACTCGCAAGCGGCGGATTTGTCATCTCCGACAGGGTAAAGGGAATAGGGGAATTGCTTGAAAACAGCGTTCCTGTGTACGACTCGCCCGAGGAACTCCGGGGGCTGGTAGAAAAGCACATGAACGACAGCAGTGCACGGGAGCATCTTGCAGGAAAAGGGCAGGAGATCGCCCGGCGATACAGCTTCAAAAGCGCCTGCTCGGCAATTATCAGGCATATCGAATCAGTTTCTGCTACATTATGCTTATGAGTGAAAAGCAATCGAAAACAGCCGGGATCATCATAATCGGCAATGAAATACTCTCCGGCAAGGTGAGGGACACCAACTCATACTATCTTGCATCAGAACTGAGGAGCCTCGGGGTGAG
>JBBIUL010000019.1:0-15692 GCA_037440265.1 Nitrospira sp.
TCAAAGATATAATGAAGTTCGTACATATCAAAGGTGGCGGCCTTTGCAGGGTTGAACTCCTTGATGTCACGGTCAGTTACAATACCGAGAATTGTGCCTTCCCTGACAACAGGAACATGCTTGATGTCCATCTCTTTCATGATCCGCAATGCATCAGCAATGCAGTCATTCGGGCCAACCATATAGACCTTTAATGTCATCCAATCGAAAACAAACATATATTACCTCCCACAGTGGGTATATCTGTCAGACTGCCTGATCTGTTTTTTTATGAGCGCCGCCCCACACGAAACCGATTTTTTTGTTGCCGGTGCGCGTAAGATCTGGGACGGGCGGCAACCATGGATCACTCTGCTGAAGGCACGTTCGTAGTCCTGGTGCTCATGATCTGTGCCTTCATGAATTCTCTGTTCAGTTTTGCAATAAAATGGACCTTGATGCCCTTTGGGCAGACAGCCTCGCATTCGTAATGGTTGCTGCAATTTCCAAAACCATGATGGAGCATGGCCTCGGTCATCATGCACACCCGCTTTGCAGCCTCTGCGCGGCCCTGGGGGAGGGCTGCCAGATGAGAGACCTTTGCAGCAGTAAAAAGCATCGCAGACCTGTTCGGACAGGCAGCTATGCATGCCCCGCATCCGATGCATGCAGCAGCATCCATTGCGGTCTCTGCGTCATCCTTGGGAATGAGAACGGCATTTGCATCAGGAACACCGCCGGTATGCACCGATATATAGCCGCCTGACTGAATTATCAAATCAAGGGCGCTCCTGTCGACGATGAGGTCCTTAACGACAGGGAACGCTTTTGCACGCCAGGGTTCGATGTAGATTGAGTCTCCGTCTTTAAAGTGCCTCATGTGCAGCTGGCAGACGGTTGTATTTTTCAGGGGACCGTGAGGAATGCCGTTTATCACCTGTGAGCACATCCCGCATATCCCTTCCCTGCAGTCATGGTCAAACGCAATCGGCTCCTGCCCGTTCTTTATAAGTGTTTCGTTGACTTGGTCAAGCATCTCGAGAAAAGACATGTCAGCGCTTACATTGTCTGCCTTTAGCTTCTCAAGTCTCCCCTGCTCATGAGGGCCTTTCTGCCGCCAGACGAATAACGTCAGGTTCATTTATAGCTCCTTGTTTCCGGATGCGCTGATTCAAACACAAGCTGCTCCCTGTGGAGTTCCGGTCCTTTGCCCGGTCCTTTGTATTCCCAGGCTGCAACATAACAGAAAACATCGTCATTGCGCTTGGCCTCACCGTCAGGCATCTGGTATTCAACCCGGAAGTGCCCCCCGCAGGACTCATTGCGGTGCAGCGCATCAGTTGCCATGAGCTCGCTGAACTCAAGGAAATCCGCCATGCGGCCTGCCTTTTCCAGTTCCTGGTTCAACTCTGTGCCGCTTCCGGTTATCCTCACGTTTTTCCAGAATTCGGCACGGAGCTCAGGAATGAGCTTCAGGGCTGTTTGAAGGCTGTCTGCGCTTCTCGCCATGCCTGCATGGTCCCACATGATCTTGCCGAGCTCGCGGTGAAATTCATTAACGGTCCTGCGGCCGTTAATGGAGAGCAGCCTGTCAATGGATGCATGCAGTTCTTCCATGGATTTTCTGAACTCGGGATGACTGTTGCTGACCTTGCCTGGTGCTGTCTGTGCAAGGAAATGCGCAATAGTGTTGGGGATAATAAAATATCCATCTGCAAGCCCCTGCATCAGCGCACTTGCGCCGAGACGGTTTGCCCCATGATCGGAGAAGTTGGCCTCGCCGAGCACGAAGAGGCCGGGTACGGTGCTTTCGAGGTTGTAATCGACCCAAAGCCCTCCCATAGTATAATGCGGCGCAGGGTAGATGCGCATCGGCTGTACATAAGCATCTTCGCCGGTGATCTTTTCGTACATCTCGAAAAGGTTCCCGTAGCGTTCAGATATTTTCTGCCTTCCAAGCCTCCTGATTGCATCAGAAAAATCAAGGTAAACACCTTGGCCGCCTGCCCCAAATCCACCATCGCAAACTTCCTTTGCAGCCCGTGATGCAATATCCCGGGGAGCGAGATTGCCGTAGCTTGGGTATTTGCGTTCAAGGAAATAATCACGTTCGTCTTCGGGGATATCGAGAGGGGAGCGCCTGTCGCCCTTTGTTCTGGAGACCCATACCCTTCCGTCATTTCTGAGTGATTCTGACATGAGGGTCAGCTTGGACTGATGATCGCCGCTTACCGGGATGCAGGTAGGGTGTATCTGGGTGAAGCAGGGGTTTGCAAAAAAGGCCCCTTTCTTGTAAGCCCGGAACGCTGCCGTTACATTGGCACCCATGGCATTTGTCGAGAGGTAAAAGACATTTGAGTAGCCTCCGGTACAGAGGCAGACAGCATCAGCTGCATGACCCTGCAGCCTGCCGGTGACAAGATCACGGGTAACAATCCCTTTTGCCTCACCATCTACAACGACAAGGTCAAACATTTCCGTACGCGGATGTATTTTTACCGTGCCGGCCTTGACCTGCCTTGAAAGTGCGCTGTACGCGCCAAGGAGGAGCTGTTGACCGGTCTGTCCGCGTGCAAAAAAAGTGCGGGATACCTGGGCACCGCCAAAGGAACGGTTCTCAAGATAACCGGCATAATCACGCGCGAAAGGGACACCCTGGGCAACACACTGGTCAATGATATTGTTGCTGAGCGTTGCCAGCCGATATACATTGGCTTCGCGTGACCTGAAGTCTCCGCCTTTGACCGTGTCATAAAAAAGACGATGAATGCTGTCGCCGTCATTGGGATAGTTCTTTGCCGCATTGATCCCACCCTGCGCTGCTATGCTGTGCGCCCTTCTCGGGCTGTCCTGGCAGCAGAATGCCTCCACGTTATATCCCAGTTCGCCGAGGGTTGCGGCTGCAGAAGCTCCGGCAAGTCCTGTCCCTACCACAAGTATCCGGTATTTCCTCTTGTTCGACGGATTTACGAGCTTCAGGCTATGGAGGTGTCTGCCCCATTTCTCCTGCAAGGGACCTCCCGGTATTTTTGCATCAAGCGTCATGCTCAGCTTAGCTCCTCAATAATCCCGTCAATACGGCAATCGGGATAGATATGAACACTATAAAAATGATAAGAGCTGCAAGCCTGCCTGCCTTTCCGGTTGCTGATAATGACCGTTCGCTGTTTAAGCCGAATGTCTGGAAAAGGCTTGGTATGCCATGAAGCAGGTGCAGGAAAAGAGCAGCCATGGCCGAAAGATATATCAGCGCTATAAACATCTGCTGAAAGTTCAGGAACACCATGGTATAGACATCAGGCCGTCCCGATGCATCCGGGTTTTGGCCGGCTCCCAACTCAGGATTAATAGTTGTCAGGGTAAAATGAAGGATATGGAAAACGAGATACCCAGCAATGGCAAGCCCTGTCCATATCATATTCCGGGAAGAAAAACCGGCCTGAAGATTTTTTTTCACTGCATACGAATCCGGTTTAGCCCTGTTGTTTTCGAGCGTAAGCTGGATGCCGTAGAAAAGGTGCACTGAAACAGCGAGAAGCATTCCTATGCGGAATGTCCAGAGAAAAGGCCCGAGACCCTGGAGTGCGGCAGCATAGGCGTTGATGCTGTCAGGTCCGTAGTAGATGGTGAGATTGCCGATGCCGTGCAGTAGAGTATACATGACCATTATCAGGCCGGTAAGCGCCATCAGGATTTTTCTGCCTACAGAGCTTTTTAGAAAAAGCATGTCTTATTTTTTATGAATGCATGTTTTTCGGGCAGTCCAGGAATATAATGTGTAAACGCCTCTTTTGCGGTCCTGAGACATGCAGTCCATGCACCAGATTTTACAGTATCAGAAGAGCCGACCATTAATCAATTATACCTTATGCCGGTGAGCAGGAAAATGAAGGCATCAGTATTTCCGTATGACGCCGATGACCTGCCCGATGATCTGGACACTGCCGTGCGTAAAAATCATAGGCTCCATTGCCCTGTTTTCAGGGACGAGTCTTACGGTCCTGTCTTTCTGATAAAACCGTTTGATCGTGATTTCGTCTTCGATACGGGCGACGACAATAGCGCCGTTTGCAGGAGATCGTTCCGGTCTGACAATGACGATATCGCCCTCGAATATCCCTGCGTCAATCATGCTGTCACCGGCGACCCTCAGCGCAAATGCGTCTCTGCTTCTGAACAGGGTGCGGTCAACAGTGATATGGGTCTCAATGTTTTCAAATGCAAGGAGAGGTTTGCCGGCCCTGACTTTTCCGGCAAGGGGCAGGCTGCGGCCGGTCGAGGCGTCATACCCGGCTATCCTGATTCCCCTGGTTTTCAAGGGTTCTCTTGTAAGATAACCCTTTTTTATCAAAGCATTGATATGCAGCTGGGCAGAGAGCGGGCTGGCAAAATTGAAATGCAGGGCGGCCTCTCTGATGGTAGGGGCGATCCCCTCTTTTTCAAAGTATCTTCTGATGAAACCAAGCATCTCTTTCTGCCGTTCAGTCAGGTGTTCAGGCATAGTTATACTATACGCCTGTATAGCATAAAACACAACTTCAGCCTCAGCGTGTATTATCAATTCAGAGCGGGGAATGAATTTTAAAAAATAAATATAGACTTTTCTGTAAATACACAATTAATCTATACATCATGAAGCATCACCGGGATACCAGGTAAAAGCATGCAGAAGGGAAAAGAAATAAAAGTCTACAAGACGTATCTTATTTCTGTCAGTCTTGTTCTTGTCTTTTTTCTTGCAGCGATTTTCTCAGGGATTGTCATCAGTGTGAGAACACTGATCCATGAAGAGATCCTCATCCAGGCAAGGGCATATTTTGATCAGATCGTGATTGCCAGGAAATGGAACGCCGGTTATAACGGTGTGTATGTGGAGAAGGCCCCGGGCATGGTAGCAAACCCATATCTTCAGGATCCGGACATCAGGACCACTGACGGCAAGGTGTATACCAAGAAGAATCCGGCCCTGATGATGCGCGAAATTTCAGAGATCGCAGAGAGGAAAGGACTTGTCAAATTCCGCATTACGAGCCTCCGGCCAGTGAACCCTCTCAACAAACCGGATGATTTTGAGAAAGAATCCCTGGAATTGTTTCAGGAGGGACAAAGGGAAAACTTCAAAAAAGAGATGATAAACAACCGAACGCATTTCCGCTATATGGGGCCGCTTTTTATTGAAAAGGCATGCCTTCAGTGCCACGGCAACCAGGGATACAGGGAAGGAGATATACGGGGAGGAATAAGCGTTTCCTTTGACATACAGCCGATCGAGTCACGGTTGCGAACGAATGTCATCATCGTCACGGTACTTGGCGTCTGCAGCATTCTTCTTCTGCTCGGCGTGGTCTATTTTTTTACCTTTAAAATGATCAGGAAGATTGCCGAGATTCAGAAAAAGGTCGAGCTCATGGCGATTACCGATGAGCTTACCGGGATGTTCAACCGCCGGCATGTCATGGCGCGGTTCAGGGAGGAGTTTGAGAAGGCGAAGCGGCACGGGACTGACCTGGGATGCATCATGATCGATGTTGACAATTTCAAGACCATCAATGATACCTGGGGGCACCTTGAAGGCGACAGGATACTGAAGGAAGTGGGGAAAATCATTCAACGGTCAGTGCGTGTCTATGATATCCCGGGCAGGTTCGGCGGAGAGGAATTTATCATAGTGCTCCCTGGGACAGGAACAGACGAAACGCAGCAACTGGCTGAGCGAATACGGACGAGTGTAAGGACTCAGTCTATGAACGGCAAGACCGTGACTGTCAGTCTCGGCACAACCTGCCTCCAGTCTTCAGATCCGGACGTGGACACGATCATCAAACGCGCAGATGATAACCTCTACGGGGCAAAGAAAAAAGGCAGGGACATCGTGGAAAGCACCTAGGCTGTTACAGGGGGGCAGATCCAAAGAGCCCGGTACTGAGATACCGCTCTCCCCTGTCAGGGAAGATCACAACAACATTTTTGCTTTTCCCCATCTTTTTTGCAACTTTCATGGCAGCCCACATTGCGGCCCCTGAAGAGGTGCCGCAGAGGATGCCTTCCTGCCGTGCCATGAGCCGTGCGGTTTCCATTGCATCAGCATCGGTGACCGGTATGACTTCATTGAAGATTTTCGTATTCAGGATGCCGGGGAAGAAGCCGGCACCTATCCCCGGGATTTTATGGGGGCCGGGATTTCCGCCGGACAGCACAGGGGAGGCTGCAGGCTCGACAGCTGCGATGAAGATGCCGGGGCTCTTCTCTCTGAACACCTCACCCACCCCTGTTATCGTTCCGCCGGTGCCGACACCGGCAACAAAGGCATCAGGGGCCCCTCCGAGG
This sequence comes from Nitrospira sp., assembly GCA_037440265.1. GTDB lineage: Bacteria > Nitrospirota > Thermodesulfovibrionia > Thermodesulfovibrionales > UBA6898 > JBBIUL01. The sequence goes on from JBBIUL010000019.1 coordinate 6,307, forward strand.
TCATTCAGGATTTCAAGTGCAGTGGTCCTGCGGTGGACTGCAGGGTTGGCGCTGTTCTCAAACTGGAGCGGCATGAAATAATCAGGGTTTTTAAGGCTTATCTCTTCAGCTTTTTCAAGGGCGCCCATCATGCCTTTTGAACCTTCGGTCAGTATCAGTTCAGCACCGTATGCCTTCAGGAGCTGTCTCCGTTCCATACTCATGGTCTCCGGCATGGTCAGAATAAGGCGGTATTTTTTTACAGAGGCAACGAGGGCAAGGCCGATGCCGGTATTGCCGCTCGTGGGTTCGATGATGGTCGCCCCTGGTTTCAATCTGCCGTCCTGCTCCGCGGCTTCGATCATGGCAAGGGCAATGCGGTCTTTCACTGACCCTCCGGGATTGCATCCTTCGAGCTTTGCCCAGATGACAGCATCCTCCGGCGCAGTTGTCCCTCTGACCCTGACTAAAGGGCTGTTGCCTATCAGATCCAAAACATTCCTGCGTACATTCATGCCTGACCCGTAACCTGAAATATTTTACAAAAACGAAGAAAGATGAGCTGCGAAAACACAGCGACATTCAAAAAAAATAATGGTCAGCTTCGCAGTCAGCCTTCTCTCTTCAGCCGTTGAATGAGCTCTTCAATCTGGCGGTCTGCTTTCTCAGGGCTGAGTGGACATGCCCCTGCCCCTTTGTGGCCTCCTCCTCCGTATTCACCGCATACCTGTCCGCAGTTTGAGCGGCTGGTGCGGTTGAATATGTTATGTCCGAGCGTCGCTGCGACAAACTTCTTTTCCGGTCCCCATTGGAGCCGGAGAGAGATGTTTGCTTCAGGAAACAGCGAGTAAACCAGGAACCGGTTGCCGACCGGGACCTTTTCCACAGAGCGCAGGTCAGTGACGACAACATTGCCGTCCTGCCTGGATGTTTTTTTTAGTACCGCAAGAAAGGCATCATTGTTTTCTTTCAGCAGAGTGACACGGGCTGCAACATCAGGCTGTCTGAGCACTTCGTCTATCGGCATGGTTTTCAGCCAGTGGACCAGATCTATGAAATATTCTTTGAACCTCCCGATACCGGAGCGGGAATCAATGGTGAACCCCAGGAGGATTACCCCCTTAGGGTCTGTTATGTCTGCAACCGTCAGCTGCGCGGAGTCAAAGCGGTCGGTCTCGGCAACAAGATGTTCGAACTGCCTGAGTTTGTCTGAGGCATAGTAGTCATATATCACCCTCGCAACACTCGGGGCCAAGGCATGGCGCCCCCTGAAATCTTCCGGCGGTCTTTCATTGCTGTGTGTCAGTTCGTGATGGTCAAACCACATTGCTGCAGCAGGATGGAATGGGAGGTTTGCCATAATATCATCGCCCGTAATTTCAAATATCTTGTCGGTAATATCCTGGGGATGGATCAGCTCGATCAGGTCGATATCCTCCATGGTGGTAATCAGTACAGCAGAGGTGACCCCGTCAAGATCTCCGCGAGTTACAAGTCTCATCGTATGCCTCCATAATTTATTTTTGCTGTTCGCATGGCTGCCACTGTAAAAGGCAAAGGACCTTTCGGCAGAGGTCCTTGAGCCGGCTGCGGATTATTTTATTATAGCAAGCCCCATATAAGGCCTCAATGCTTCAGGGACGATTACTGAACCGTCCTTCTGCTGATAGTTCTCAAGGATTGCTACAACAGTCCTGCCGATTGCAAGGCTGGACCCGTTCAGGGTATGCACGAATTCAGTACCTTTTTTGCCCTCTCTCTTGAACCTGATATTGGCACGGCGGGCCTGAAAATCCTCGAAGTTTGAACAGGAAGAGATTTCGCGGTATTTATTCTGGCCCGGAAGCCACACTTCAATATCGTATGTTTTTGCAGATGAAAAGCCGATGTCCCCGGTGCAGAGGGCTACTATCCTGTAGGGAAGCCCGAGCCTCTGCAGAATATCTTCTGCGTCGTTGGTAAGCCTTTCAAGTTCATCATAAGAATGTTCAGGTTTGCAGAATTTTACCAGCTCTACCTTGTTGAACTGATGCTGTCGGATAAGGCCGCGCGTGTCCTTGCCGTAGGAGCCTGCTTCCCTCCTGAAACAGGGGGTGTAAGCGGTGTAATGGATGGGGAGCCGGGATTCTTTCAGTATCTCATCGCGGTGGATGTTGGTGACCGGGACTTCGGCTGTCGGGACAAGATAAAACTCAGGGTCTGCTATCCTGAAAAGCTCCATCTCGAACTTGGGCAGCTGGCCGGTCCCTGTCATGCTCTCGCGGTTGACGATGATCGGCGGGAACACCTCGGTATAGCCTTTGGAGGTGTTCAGGTCGAGCATGAAATTCATGAGCGCCCTTTCAAGCCGTGCCCCTGCCCCTTTCATAAGAGAAAAACGTGCCCCTGAGATTTTCGATGCGCGGTCAAAGTCAATGACATCAAGCGCTTCAGCTATATCCCAGTGGTTGAGGGGCTCGAAGTCGAACGTCCGTGGATGACCCCATTTCCGTATCTCAATATTTTCTGTTTCATCTCTGCCTTCCGGCACTGATTCATGCGGGATGTTGGGGATGGTGAGGAGCAGGTCGGTTGCCTCTGATTCAAGCTCCCTGAGTGATTCATCAAGTGATTTAATCCTGTCGGAGACTGTTTTCATCTCCTCCATCTGCGCGGAGGCATCAAACTTCTGCCGCTTCATCCTGCCTATTTCTTCGGAAACCACATTCCGCCTGTTGCGCAGCTCTTCGGCTTCTCTGAGCAGGGCCATCTTTTTTTCATCTATGGAGAGAAAACTGTCAAGGGGGAATTCGTATCCTCTTTTGTTAAGTGCAGCACTGACAGCATCGACATTTTCTCTGACAAATCTTGGATCTAGCATAATGCAGCTCCCTTCGGAAAATATATCTACTATATCTTAATGGCATTGAAAATAAAAAGATACCGGCTGATACCACTTTTGCATGTTCCTGCCTGCCGGCAGGCCCTGCAAATGTGGAAATTTTTTGTGCTTTTTTCTGCGGAGGCTGTTGTGATAGAGTAGTTACGGTGGCATATGTCTGAAAAAGACAGAAAGCAGAAAACAGCAAAAAAACTGGGCGAACTGCTGCTTGAGTCAGGGTATATTGATGAGATCCAGCTTGCTGTTGCACTCGGCAAGCAGAAGGAATATGGATTAAAACTCGGCTCGCAACTGCTGAAACTTGGCTTTGTTGCAGAACGCGATCTGGCTGCGATTCTGAGGGAGCAGCTCGGCATACAATGGATATCGCTGTTTGACAGAGAGATCCCGCGAGAGGTGCTTGCAGCTGTCCCCGCTGAAGTTGCGTTAAAATATACGGTCATGCCCGTTGCATACGATAAGAAGACTATAACACTTGCTACCACAAACCCAAATGATCTGGAAACCATGGACAGCCTTGCCTTTAAACTGGGAAAGAAAATCAAACCGCTCATGGCGCTTGAGTTCGACATCGAAAAGGCGATCATAACGCACTATAAAATCAGAGAGGAAGATTTCCCTGCAGTCATGAGAGAACGACATGACCGGAGGCAGAAAGCTTATAATCCCGGTCAAGGGGCTGAAACTGCACCACACGGAGAGCCTACCATCACTCAGGAAGAAATCAAGGGATATAACGAGATATCCTTTGATGTTGCGCCGATGCAAACAAAAGATGCGGCCCCGCGAGCTCAGTCAGATCTGCATGCACAGACAGGACTGCAGCAGGCGCTGGCAAACCTGCTTATCCGGAAAAGACTTATCTCCAGGGATGAGCTTTTTGACGAACTGATGAGGCTTGGGCAGAAAACAGAGAGAGAGTAAGGTGCTTCATACCGGTTTGCAGTGTAATGCTATGCCTGCCGGCTGATGTTTACGAGTAACTGTTGTATCTTTGCCTTAAGGGTGTCGTTCATATCAATAAACATGAGTCCGAGGCCGATTCCTTCATGAGAGTGTTTTACCCTGCAGGTGACCTCTATGGTTTCACCTCCGCAGAGGATACTGACCCTTACAGCTGAGCGGGGATTGGGGCATTGGTCCGTATAGACATACAGACCGCCTTCGCTGATGTCGAAGGCCTTGCACCGGACCGACTCATTGATCAGTATTTCAAGATTACAGTGAATTCTGTCTTTTGCTCTGGTGCTCTTTTTCACGTCGGTTCAAATTCAGTTTTTCATGATATATATGGAAAAACCACAATGAAGTATAGCAGATTTCGCCTTTGTCAACAAAGACCCCTGCTATCCCGGTCAATTCAATGAACTGACGGGAGGACAGACTTTTGTATGTTAAAATAAAAAAGATTTTTGCAGAAGACACCCATGGTGAGCCGGGCAGCGCATTGCAGAAAAGCGGACGCCGGGAACCCGGCAGACCGATATATTTTTCTATGAAAAAAACACGGCAAAAACAATGAGTATGTTCCCTGTCAGCAGCCTTAAAGAGAAGGCATTGCAGCAGAAAATGGAGGCCCTCACCATACGGGAGGAGGACATCCAGGAAACCTTTATCCGTTCAGGCGGCAGGGGCGGACAGCATGTCAACAAGGCCTCAACCTGTGTGTACCTGAAGCACATCCCGACCGGCATCGAGGTGAAGTGCCAGATGGAGCGGTCCCAGTCACTGAACCGTTACCGCGCCCGCGTTATCCTTGCCGACAAGATTGAGCAGTTGATAAAGGGAAGAGAGAGCGAGGAGCAAAGGAAGATCGAGAAAATCAGGCGGCAGAAACGGAAACGGTCAAAAAGGGCCAAGGAAAAAATGCTTGCTGAAAAGAAGATTGTTTCTAAAAAAAAGAAGCTCCGCTCATCTGTTGCACGAGATAACGACTGACTGTATTGAAGAAGATCAGAAATATTTACGAAAGACTTTTTGATGCCTTCGGTCCCCAGCACTGGTGGCCGGGGGACACCCCTTTTGAGATTGCGGTGGGCGCCATTCTTACCCAGAATACAAACTGGAGCAACGTGGAAAAGGCCATTGCAAATCTCAAGAAGGAAGGTCTTATGAATTTCAGGTCGCTTCATGCTTCTCCTGACGACCGCATTGCCAAGCTCATAAGACCATCAGGGTATTTCAATATAAAGGCAAAAAGGCTCCGGAATTTCATGGAATTCATGAGCCAGGAATATAACGGCAGTCTGCGGCAGATGATGAAGGAGGCCCTTACGGACATACGCGGACAACTGCTCTCTGTAAGCGGCATCGGGCCTGAGACTGCCGACTCCATCATCCTCTATGCGCTCGGCAAGCCGGTTTTTGTGATAGACGCCTATACAAAACGAGTGCTTTCAAGACATAATATCCTGGATTACGGTAAAGGGTATGATGCATTCCAGCAGCTCTTCCATGGTGCATTGCCTGAGGATGCAGGACTGTTCAATGAATACCATGCCCTGTTTGTACGACTGGCAAAGGAGCACTGCAGGACAAAGCCGCTCTGCGAAGCCTGTCCTCTTAAGGAAATGTGAGAACATGGTACGAATTGTTACGCAAATACTGGTAGGGCTCATGCTCTTCTTTGGCGTTCTGACGCTTTTGCCAAAGTCGTATTTTGAGTTCAGGGCAAAGAGAAATGCCAAGGGGCTGCTCTCCCTTTTTTTGGCTGTGCTCGCCTTTTTTTTCTCGACCATGGCGTTTTATTACGCTTATCTTCTTATAAAATCATAGTGATTTATGCGGCAGCAGGCTCCCCTTCATTTTTTCTTCAAAATTGACATTTACAATAAAGCATGAAAACTATGTTTATCATTGCTGCCATAATCTTCATGCAGTTCATGCTCCTGCGAGGGGCATATGCAGGGGATGTGCGGTCAGAGAGAAATCCCCATATGATTACCCCCTATGGCGATACCTGCAAGGGCAGCTACGGGGTGCTTCGGCATCACATGACAGTGCATGACGCAGTCGAGGCAATGAGGCTGTATTTTGCAAAAAAAGGGCTTAGAATAGAAATAGTTGACCACTGGAACAGATTCATCATGGCTGATATCTATGATGGTGATGCTGTTGTGGACCGCGTAATCATGGACAGGAAAACAGGACGGGTACGGTCTACGTACTAATTTTTGCTGAGGAGGTAACATGTCAAAAAAGAAGATCAATCATAATGCTCATAACGAAAACGATACAAACACCGACAAGAAGAGTTCGGTCCTTGAGCCGGCCGGACAGGGCAAGGGTGGCAAGACGGTTCTGATCGGAGCTGCGGTAGGCATCCTGATTTTTGCTGTTGTGGGGTTCTCGGTTTTGTCCGGCGGAGGGTCTGGGTTTAGCGTGGTAAAGGCTGAGGCCGGAGTCGTGCGTATTCCGGTTTCGAAGGTGTTAGACAGCCAGGCCCATTACTTTACGTATAAAGGGCAAAAAGGCAATATAAATTTCTTTGTCCTGAAGAGTTCTGACGGGGTTATCCGGGCAGCATTTGATGCCTGCGACGTCTGTTACCGCGAGAAAAAGGGATACCGGCAGGAAGGCGATTATATGGTCTGCAATAACTGCGGCCAGCGCTTTGCATCGGTCAATATCAATGAAATAAAAGGCGGCTGCAACCCTGCCCCTCTGGAAAGGGCTGTGCAGGGAGACCACCTTGTGCTGAACGCCCAACATATTGAAGAAGGGGCGTGGTATTTCTGATGAACCTGGTCCATATTTCAATCGGAAACCTCAAAAGACGAAAGGCAAAGGCATTCCTCCTGGTTGCAGGGCTGTCCATCGGTGTTGCCATGGTTGTTGCCATGTTCGGCATAACGCACCGGATGCAGGCAGATGTTGAACGGAAGCTCGATGAATACGGGGCGAATATCATTATCGTCCCAAAGGCTGAAAACCTGTCGCTTGCGTATGGAGGAGTCAGCGTAACCGATGCATCTTATGACGTGGAAGAGCTTGGCGAGAAGGATGCAGAGCTGATAAAAACGATTAAGGACAGCAGGAACGTGAGCGCTGTTGCCCCGAAGCTTATCGGAGCGCACAAGATCAGGGACCTCTCCTATCTCATTGTAGGGGTGGATTTTCCTTCTGAACTGAGAATCAAGCGGTGGTGGCAGCTTTCAGGCAGGGATCCTGAAGGAGCATATGATATCGTCCTCGGCAAACGTGCTTCCGAGACCCTCAGGATTCAGACCGGGGAGTCCCTGATGATAGACAATACAAACTATAAGGTTGCAGCGGTTCTTGAGGAGAATGCCTCGCAGGATGACATCGCCCTGTTCATGGACATCCGTGAGGCAAGGAGGCTGCTGAACAAGGATGGCAAGACCAGCATGATCGAAGTCAGCGCACTCTGCAGTGAATGCCCGATCGAGGACATCGTTGCCCAGATCAGTGAAAAGCTCCCGCATGCCAAGGTTACCCCGGTGCGCCAGGCCATGACCCTCAGGATGCAGACCGTTGACCAGATCATGAAGTTTTCGATTGCCGTCTCGATTGTAGTTCTCGTGATAGGAGCATTCATTGTGTTTATTTCAATGCTGTCTGCTGTAAGTGAACGGACAAAAGAGATCGGCGTGCTGCGGGCAATCGGATACCGCAAATCGCACATACTCAAAACCATTCTTATCGAGGCATTTATCGTAAGCATCTGCGCAGGGCTCATCGGCTGGCTTGGCGGGAGTTTGTCCGCCTCACTGCTTGCGCCTACAGATATAGCATACACAGGGATAGGATTCGATATGTTAACCTTTACCATAGCAACATCAATCGCATTGATGATCGGAATGCTCAGCAGTGTCTACCCGGCTGTCAAGGCATCAAAGCTTGAGCCTTCCGAGGCATTGCGCTACTTTTAGAGGATACCATGGCACTATTGGAAGTCCAGTCAGTCAAGAAGATGTTTTCAAGCAACGGCACTGCATTTTATGCCTTAAAGGGTGTTGACCTCAGCATTGAGCCAGGTGACTTTGTTGCAGTTACCGGCGAGTCAGGCTCTGGAAAAAGCACGCTTCTATCAATCATAGGAGGCATTGCGCCTCCTTCCGAAGGGTCTGTAGTTGTAGATGCAATTCCCATCTACACCCTTCCTATTGAGAAGCTTGCTGATTTCCGGCGGGAGTACATCGGGTTTGTGTTCCAGCAGTTCCATCTCATGCCATACCTGACGGCAATCGAAAATGTAATGCTGCCTTTTGCGATCAAGCGCATGAATGACAGGGAGCAGCGCAGGCTTGCCACTGAGGCGCTTGAAAAGGTCGGACTGGGCCAGAAGGTTGATCGATTGCCTTCTCAGATGTCCGGCGGTGAGCAGCAGCGTGTGGCAATAGCGAGGGCAATCGTCAACAAGCCCCCTATCCTTCTCGCGGACGAGCCGACCGGGAATCTTGATACAAAGACCGGCAATGAGATTTTTTCGCTCTTCAGGGATCTCAACAGCGCCGGCCAGACCGTTATTATTGTGACGCATAATCAAGAAATTGCTTCACGTACGAATCAGGTGATCAGAATGAAAGACGGCTTGATAGAAAGCCAGCAAGATCAGCGGACAGGGAGGAATGAGTAAGCTATGAAGAAATCCGGAGTCTTTATCCTGGTATTCAGTTTTCTGGCGGTGTTCGGGTCAATAGGACTTGCAAAATACCTGTCCGGCAGTGACAATTCAGGAGTATCCAATCGGGCATCATCTTATTACGGGAATGCCCGGCCTTCCGGCAGCGCCCCCCAGCAGGCCGGCTGTGCCTGCTGCTCAGCACGTCAGCAAAAGGGAGGACAGCAGTCTGTAGAAAACAGGGCTGAAAAGATAGCCTTTGAGTATTATGCCTCACGGTACGGAGACAGGGACATAACCGTGGAAATCAGGGATTTCGGCTGCCATATGGAGGCGTATATCAGAAAAGGGAATACAGTTGTGAGAAAACTCAGCATTTCCGGCAACAATATTTATGAAATAGGATAGGAATACGATCCCCCGGCCCCTTCCGTTTGTTTTTTCAGACGGGAGGGGCACCCCTCAAAACCCTTAGCCCAGATTATTTATAAACAATAAAAGTAGGCACTGGACATAGTATTTTTGCTCATTCCTGCCTACCGGCAGGCAGGCTCTGCCTTCGGACTCCGAGGTTTTTGCCTCTTGATTATCAGAGTTTTTGACTGGCGGACTATCGGCAAAAGAAACCGCTCAAATACTATATCCAGCCTGAATTCGAAATAATGTATGAATAGTTAGAGTTATGCAGAGGCAAAGTATGTTAGCCAGTGAATTTTTCAGCAGCGGAAACTGCTTGCCTAAATCCCTGAAAATTCAATACAGTAAAGTAAACCGGAGAAACAGAAAGCATATGCCCGAACCTGACCTTAATATTAAAGAGGTGTGTCTTGCAAAGGGCGCTGACCTTGTCGGGATTGCTGACCTTGGCCTTTTGAAGGGGAGGCTGCCGACTGTTCCTGAGAGCCTGCTTGAACCCTATCATTTTGCTGTTTCAATAGCAGT
>JBBIUL010000020.1:0-15670 GCA_037440265.1 Nitrospira sp.
GGCAGATCTCACCATGATGAAAGGACAGTCGAACCCGCGTCCGTTGAAGGTGATGAACTGTTTGTAGCTCCTGATGAAATCCCAGAATTTCCGGATGATCTCCTCTTCGGTGCCGGTCTCGTACCTGCACCCTTCATCTTCGAACGGCAGGATAGGGTCGCTGTTATTCTGGAACAGGACAGTGCCTTTCGCGGTATCAGGGTTCAGCATGCCTATAGAGATGATTTCGGCGGTGAGGGGATAGAAAGAGAGGCTTTCCTCGACTTCCCTCTTCTCCTCTTCGGACTCGGCCCACCGGAGCAGATATTCCTGAACATGTTTTTCGAGCGAGTCAAAATCTTTTCCTGCTGTTTCTATGTCAAAAATTATACGTGACATTTTTTCGTGACGCGTACCGCGTAATGTGTAACGAGGTTAAAACGAAGAATCATAAGTATTGCACGCATTCCTCATTACACATTATGTTTAACCTCATTTATGACGCCTTTGGCAGTTCCTTGAATACGTTCCATGTCTTCAGGAGGTCGATCGCGCGCTGCAGCTGAAGGTCATCTTTTTCATCTACCTCCACAGGAGCGGTTTCAGGTTCGGTCTTCGGAGTATCGGACTGTTCGTTGCCGAGATGCCTCTCAAGATCTTTTTCCCTGATAACAGGATGTTCTTTGCCGCCGTTTTTCTTCTCCAGCTTTACCACGATATCAGGAGTGATCCCGGTATTCTGGATGGACCTTCCTTTCGGCGTGTAGTATTTTGCCGTGGTCAGCCTGAGCCCTGAACCGTCGCTGAGGGGGATGACGGTCTGTACCGAGCCCTTACCGAAGGTTTGCGTGCCTATGATGACGGCCCTGTTCCAGTCTTTCAGCGCACCGGCAACTATTTCAGAGGCGCTTGCGCTTCCCTGGTTGACCAGTACGATCATCGGAAAGGTGACATGGGTATTGTCTTCAGTAAAAAATTCGGTCTTCTCGCCTGCGCGGTTCTTGGTGTAGACAACGAGCTTGCCTTTCGGCAGGAACTTGCTTGATACATCGATGGCGCTGTTCAGCAGTCCGCCGGGGTCGTTTCTGAGGTCAAGGATGAGGCCGGTGATCTTTGATTCAGAAAGTTTCTTGAGAGCGGCTGACAGGTCAGCAGAGGTCTGTTCCTGGAACTGGCTGATCTTGATGTAACCGATGTCGCTATCGAGCAGCTTGGACTTGACGCTTTTGATCTTTATGATTTCCCTCACAATCGTGAAATCCCTGGTTTCTTTCCAGCCTTCCCTGAGGATGCTGATGGTGACCGAAGTCTTGGGGGCTCCTCTCATTTTAGAGACAGCGTCATGGAGGGACATGTCTTTTGTATTCTCATTGTTTATCTTCAGTATCTTATCCCCTGCCTGAATCCCTGCCCGGTAAGCCGGGGTGTCTTCAATCGGCGCTATAACGGTCAGGACGCTGTCTTTTATGGCGATCTGTATGCCAAGCCCACCGAACTCCCCTTTTGTATCTACCTGCATCTCTTTATATGCCTGCGGGGGCAGGAAGGCTGAATGAGGGTCAAGGGAGTTCAGCATGCCTTTAATCGCCCCGTAGACCAAGTCTTTGGAGTTCGACTCCTCCACATACAGTTTTTTTATGTGCGCCATTACCTCGGTAAAGGTCTTGAGCTGTTCGTAGCCTTCTCCTTCGGCGGTGATGCTGGTTGCGGACAGCCTCCCGATAAAAATTCCTGTTATGGCAACTGCCAGAATTATTGCCAGAATAAATGCGGGTTTCTTATGTAACATAGCAGATCTCCTTCTGAGTCATCTCGTTCTTTTCCTTAACCATTGGGCAGGGTCGAGAGGTTTGCCCTTGTACCTGATTTCAAAATAGAGTCCCGGTGCATTCAATATCCCTGAGTTCCCGACCTTTCCGATCACCTGGTTCTCTTTTATTATATCTCCAACGTTTGAAAAAATCTCTGAAAGATTGCCATAGAGGGTATGATATCCGCTGCCGTGGTTGATAATGACCAGCTGGCCGAACCCCCTGAACCATTCAGCAAATATTACCTTGCCTTCCTGAACAGCCCTGGTGTCGGCACTGTTTTCCGATTCAATATGAATACCGTTTCTGAATACCGGGGTGTCGAACTGGGGGTCCTTATGCGACCCGTACGGAACTGCTATCCTCCCGTCCACCGGCCACGGCAGTTTTCCCTTGAATCTCGTGAATCCGGTTCCGGAATAGGTATCTGACTTTGAGGCTTCCCGTATGATTTCAAGCAGTTTTTTTGAGGCCTCGTTCAGCTCTGTGAGCATCTTCTGATGGGAGGCCTTTTCATTTCTGACTGATGCGAGCAGCCTCTCTTTGGATTTTTTCTCGGTGGCGAGTTCATTCTCCTTGCTGCGTACTTTGCTGCTGTTGCTGCTCAGCTCGGCCCTCAGGGTTTGCAGCCGCTGGTTTTTTTCATCGAGACTCCTGAGATTGGCACGGTAATTCCCGAGGATTTTAGTTTCATAACTGGCAATGGTTTCGAGATACCTCCAGGTTCTCATCGTCCGGGACAGATCGTCCGAAGCGAGCAGGAGCATGATAATGTCACCGGAATAACCGACCTTATGCATGCTCTTCATTTTTCTCCTGATCCAGTCTTTTTGTCTTTCCAGTCCGGATTGTGTTTGGGTTATTTCTGCCTGTACATTTTTGATCTCGGTCTCGGTCTGGCTCAGCCTCTGTCTCAGCTTTCTGAGTTCAGCCTCGATTTTTCCGAGGTTCCTGTCGGCTGTTTCAATTTCGCTGAGGATGGAGGTCTCGCGCACCTGCGCTTCCCCGATTTTCTTCTTCTGTTCGATAATGCCCTGCTGGATTTTTTTCAGTTCTTCCTCAGGTGTTGCGTTATGGGAAATCGAAGGACAGCAAAGGACCAGGAAGAGTACAAGCGCAAAGAGCATTAATATTTCAACCTTCCGATTGCAATAGCAGCGCCTGCGGTGCCGAGCAGCAGACCGATGGCCGGAAGCAAAAGGAAAGTATTATGGGGGAAGAGGATTGCCTTGAAGAGCGGGATAGAGATGCTGAGCTTCAGCAGAACAATATAATAGAAAGCAAGCATACAAAGCATCGAGATAAAGCCGCCGACCGCCCCGATGAAAGCGCCTTCAATCAGAAACGGCAGGCGGATGAACCTCCCGGTTGCCCCGAGGAGCTTGAAGGTTTCAATCTCCTCATTCCTTCGGTAAAAGAGGATCTTGACGGTGCTGTAGCAGACAAAGATAATCCCGGTTGAGAATATTACGGTCAGAATCATCCCGAGCATTGTCACACCGGCTTTCAGGTAGTAAATTGTCGAGACGAAATTTTCTCCATAGTTGACTTCATGTACCCCTTTTATCTTTAAGGCCTGTTCTGCCAGTTTTTTCACTGTTTCAGGGCCGACGGCATCTTTCCTGAGTTTCAGCTCCAGGGTGTCGGGAAGCGGGTTTTCTTCGAGCCCTTCAAAGACATAGGCAGAGTTCTTCAGTACCCCCTTCAGTTCCTTCATTGCCTCCTCCTTTGAGATGAATTTTGTGGAGGAAACAACGGGAATTTTTTTGAAATCATTTATAACCTGGTCGATCCTGTCCTGAGGGAGGTTTTCATCGAGATAGACGAGCAGAGAGAATTTTTCTGGCAGTTTTTTTGTGGCAATATCAATGTTGTATATCGCGAAAAAAGAGAGGCTCATGACGAGGAGCCCTGAGGCGATGGTAAGCATGGAGAGGAAGTTGATCCATTTTTCCCTGAACATGCTCTGAAAGGCAAGCTTGACCGCATAGGGGATTTGCATCAGCCGATCTCCTCTCCGACGAAATTGCCGGTATCGAGCTTCAAAACACGTTTGCCGGTATGACGGTAGAGTTCCCGGTTGTGGGTAGCCATCAGGATCGTTGTGCCTTTTGCATTAATGTCTTTGAATGTCTTGATGATCCCGGCTGTTATATCGGCATCGAGATTCCCTGTCGGTTCATCAGCGAGCAGCACCGTAGGTTCTCCGACAATTGCCCTGGCAATGACGACCCTTTGCTGTTCTCCGCCCGACAGTCGTTTGGGAAAGCTGTCGGATTTATGGCGGAGGTTCACGGTCTTGAGGGCATCGTAGACCTTTGTTTTGATCTCTTTTTCTCCTGCCCCCCGTATCCTGAGGGCAAGGGCGATATTTTCGAAAATGTTTCGGTTATTGAGGAGCCTGAAGTCCTGAAAGACCACCCCTATGTTTCGCCTGAGGAACGGGATGCTGGAGGGTTTTATCTGTTCCGTTTCCCACCCTGCTATCGATATGTTCCCGGAGTCAGGTCTCTCGGCCATGTAAATCAGTTTGAGGAGCGTTGTCTTTCCTGAGCCGCTCGGCCCGGCAACAAAAACCATTTCCCCCTTTTCGATTGAAAAAGTGATATTACGCAGGGCGGTCTGGTTGTCATAATCCTTGGTTACATTCGTGAAATGTATCATCCTGTATGCTGCTCTCAGTCCTCTCTTTTAATGATATAGTCAATAAGGATATCATCGAGGCTTTTGACGGTATGGGTGCTGCCTGCTGCATCCTCTTTTGTTTCTTCAGTATCTTTAGGCCGGACAGGCTCAGGCTCTTCTTTCGGAGCAGGCGGACTCTCTCCGGTGAGTTTGCCGGAGATAAGCTCTCTGATCATATTCTTGTGCTGCTCTTTCATGAGTTCCCGTACTTTTTCCTTATAGTCATGACTGCCGGCAAACTGGGCATAACTGATCTTTTTTGACGAAAGAATCGTGCCTTTCAGGTAGAGCAGGGTAATGATTACAGGGTTTTTGATGCCACTATCCTCTGTCTGGATGTGGTATACAGTGCCTTTATACGTTACGTTGGTGTTATAGCCGACGAGCATCAGTATTATTTTAGTAAATGCTTTTCTGTATTATAAATGCGATCTGCCATAAATGCAATCCGTTGTACACAACGTGGTTTGGTGGGCAATGGTCATCAGAATACAACCTTATAAAAAGGGAAAACAGGGCAAATATCTGAACTTTAAGCGGGTGACGGTGTCCCTTGTTTTTGGTATGTCCTTTCCGAGTCTTGAGTTTGTGACTATGAGGCTCATGTTCCATTCCCACCGGGCTTTATGACAGCAGAAATGCGTAAGAATACACATGATGATGTCATTTTTTTGTCCGTACCCTCTCTGATTAATGAACAAAGCCATGGATTTTTCTTGAGATGAGCATGTAACAGGCTGTTTTCAATAAAATTATTAAACAGAATACAAAGAGGCGTATTACGGCATGAATATTGCACTAAATAATTTAAAAAATGTAGAAAAAAGGAGGTACAACATGAGAGCGTTATTAATTAGTGTGTTCGTTGCTGCCGGAATATTATTCGGCGGTAGCGCTTTCCCGTATGTTGGTTCTGATGTCTGTTTTAAATGCCATCCTGACCAGTATAATGATTTCAGGGTATCGGGGCATCCGTACAAACTCCAGAAGGTCGATACTGCCAGATACTGGCCACTCCCGCTGCCGCCTGGATACAACTGGGATGACATAGCCTACATTATCGGGGGAGCTACTAAAAAAACCAGGTATATGGATAAAAAAGGATATGTTATTACAGCGGCAAAAGACGGTTCTGAACTGAAGACGCAGTACAACAACGAGGATGGCTCGTGGTCTTTTTATGAAAAAGGGACAAAGAAAAAATATGATTGCGGACCCTGCCATACCACCGGCTATAAAAAAGAAGGAAACCACGAAGGGCTTGAGGGTGTTGTCGGGACATGGGCCGCACCCGGAGTGCAGTGCGAGGCCTGCCATGGCCCTGGCGGTGAACATGCAAAGAACGGTGATAAGGCCCTGATAAAAATCGATACCTCTGCTGCATCCTGCGGTGCGTGCCACGTAAGGGGATCTAAAGACAAGATCCCTGCTGCAGGGGGTTTCATCAGGCACCATGAGGCCTACAACGAACACCTCGCAGGTCCGCATAAGACCCTCGAGTGTGTAACCTGCCATAATCCGCACAAAAAGGCGCAGTTCAGCATCAAAAAAACATGCTCGCAATGTCACGCAAAAGAGGCAAAGGATTATGAAGGGACGGCGATGCATGCGGTCGGAGTCAGCTGTACTGACTGTCACATGCCAAAGGCGATGAAGACTGCCACAAATAAAAGCAAATTTGAGGCTGACCTCAGGTCTCATCTGGTCAGGATCAATTTAGATCCAAAGGCCGAGATGTTCTATAAAGAACCAAAACTCGATAAGGAAGGCAAGCAGATACTGAAAGACGGCAAGCCTGAAACCGAAGAATTCGCAAGAGGGTTTATCGGACTTGGATTTGCCTGTCTTAATTGCCACAAGAATAAGGACGTCAAGTGGGCTGCGGCAAAGGCAAAGGGAATTCATCAATACGGCAAGTAGACAGTTTTGCGAACTGGCTGTTCGACAGCGCCGGGCGATTGCCCGGCCCTCTTTTTTGCATTCGTACAGCCTGAATTGTTTAGCAGTTAACCTTAAGCATGAAGACCCCGGCATTTCCCGTATCCAACACAGGAGGAAGTGATATCGGTTCCCAAATATACCTGATTTGACGCGGCTAAATATCTTTTGGTATCATATTATCGAAAACCGATATCGAAATAAGATATAACAATGAAAGATGTTTTTCACGGATTTATCAGGATGCATATCCTTTACCACGCTTCAAAAGAGCCGGTGTACGGCCTGTGGCTTATTGAGGAACTCAGCAGGCACGGCTACAGGCTCAGCCCCGGCACACTCTACCCCATGCTCCATGCACTCGAGAAAGAACGGTTTCTTAAATCCTCTTCTGAAAATATATCCGGGAAGATAAGAAAATATTACAGGACTACTCCATCCGGACTCAGGGAATTGAACAGGTTCAGGGTCAAGCTCAATGAACTTGTCCAGGAGATAATGGATTGATTAAAAAGGAAGTCTCTTTCACAGAAGCCCTGAGGTTCTGGCTGAAACTGGGGTTCATCGGCTTCGGAGGGCCAGCTGGCCAGATTTCCATTATGCATACCGAGCTTGTCGAGAAAAAGAAATGGATATCTGAAAACCGATTCCTGCATGCCCTCAACTACTGTATGATGCTCCCGGGGCCTGAGGCACAGCAGCTTGCTACCTATATGGGCTGGCTGCTGCACGGCACCTGGGGAGGGATTGCAGCAGGGACCCTTTTTATAATCCCCTCTTTGTTTCTGATGATCGCATTAAGCTGGATATATTTTGTCTTTGGAGATGTCAGTGCGATAAACGGCATTCTCTATGGCTTTAAGCCGGCTGTTGTGGCAATCGTTGCATATGCTGTGATAAAAATAGGTCAAAAGGCGTTCAAAGGACGGCTTGCAGTCCTGCTCGCTGTTTATGCCTTCTGTGCTCTTTATTTTTTCAAAATCCCGTTCCCTGTGATAATCATTTCTGCTGGTATCATCGGGTGGACGGCCTCTTTTTTCAGCAATTCGACTGTCAGCGCAGCAGGTGATCCGAAAAACAGTAGAGACAGTATCACAAGCAATCCGGAGGACTATAGTTATCAGCAGCCCTCCAGAAAACAAATGTTTTTTCATCTGTCGGTAGGCGTCGCGTTGTGGGCTGTGCCCATGCTGCTGCTTGCTGCATGGCAGTCCTGGCAGGGGACGTTTACGCAGATGGGCTGGTTTTTTACCAAGGCAGCACTCGTGACGTTCGGCGGTGCCTATGCAGTGCTTCCCTATGTGACTCAAAATGCGCTTGATTATCATTGGCTGGTCAGGGGACAGATGATTGATGGCCTGGCATTGGGAGAGACAACGCCGGGACCTCTGATCAAAATAGTTGCATTCGTTGGTTTCATCGGGGCCTGGCAGGCAACAGAACTTGGAGCAGCCGGCGCTGTCCTGGGAGCCTTAACCGCTACGTATTTTACGTTTCTTCCCTCTTTTCTTTTTATTCTTCTGGGCGCGCCCCTTATTGAGGTTTCACGCGGCATGACCAGACTGTCATCTGCCTTTTCGGGAATAACCTCAGCGGTTGTGGGAGTGATTTTTAATCTTGCGGTATTTTTCGGAATGCAGGTTTTTCTGCCACAAACCAGCGGATTTGATTTTGTTGCCGTAATAATTGCAGCGACGGTGTTCATAGGTCTTTTAACGTGGAGGTGGAGCATTATCCGTGTGGTGCTGGGTGCAGGTTTGATCGGCATGTTATACAGCGTAGTGATTGCATGAAGGACCTGCTCTTATGTTAGAAACAAGCGTACTGATTCCCGCTGTTGTTGCGTTTATCGCTGCTTCTCTCACCCTTATGACCGGGTTTGGCCTTGGAACTATCCTGACACCGGTCTTCCTCATATTTTATGACGTCAAGATAGCAATCCTTATTGTTGCAGTCGTTCATCTGTCGAATAATCTTCTGAAGCTGTCGCTGTTTCACAGGCATGTAAGCCTCGACATCTTGAAACGGTTTGGTGTTTTGACCCTTGCAGGGGCCTTCATAGGCGCCTTTTTCCAGGGCAGGATGGATTCGTCCGTTGTAAAGATGTTGCTTGGCGCATCGCTTATATTCCTCGGCGCCAAAGAGGTCTTGGGCTTCAGCGAGCGGTTAAGGTTCCCCAGGAAGATTGACTTTGCGGGAGGTTTTTTGTCGGGTCTCTTGGGAGGGTTTGTCGGGAACCAGGGCGCAATCAGGAGTGCCTATCTTTTGAATTATGACATTCCGAAGGAGGCGTTTGTCGCAACCGCAGCGGTTATCGCCTCAATCGTGGATATTACACGGATACCTGTCTACATCATCAGCAACAGGGATGTCCTTTCAGGAAATATGGGATTGCTTGCTCTGGTAACTGCCTCTGCTTTTGCCGGAACGCTGACAGGGAAAAAGATATTGAAGAAAGTCTCTTCAAAAGTATTTAAGAGGTATGTTTCGGTTTCTGTCATCATAATAGGTCTTTTCCTGGTAATCCGCATTATTTAACCTGTATACAGAATAAGCTTCCTGTCCCTTAACAATCTGTGAATTATCCGGGCTGTAAACATTTAACTGGCCGCATATATATGGTCTTCAAAAGATATCTGCCCAGACTTTTATGGCTGTTGCGATTATGATAAAGGCAAGGAACCATTTCAGGAACGGCGTTCGGGTTTTCCTGCTTACAAAAGCGCCGAGACGGGCAAACGGGACAGCACCGGCAAGCAGAACTGCAGCCATAACAAAGGGCACCTGACCGGTGGATATTTTGCCGATAAGCCCTGCTGTTGCCGAGAACAGGCCTATGGCAAGTGTGCTCCCGAGGGTTACCCTGAGGGGTATCTTAAGCACATAGAGCATGACCGGCACGGTTATGAATGCACCTCCCTGTCCGACCAGACCGAGCAAAAACCCGAGGAATATCCCTATCAGCACCCCCAGCGGCTTGTTGAATGTTACATGTTCTTCAGTAAGGTCATCTTTTGCATAGCTTCGCGGTATAAGCATCATTACGGAAGCGACAAGGGCAAGCGCTCCGAATGTGAAGAGAAGAACATTGTCAGGAACAACCTTTGATATGAAAGAGCCGACCAGAGAGGAGAGAAAAAAGGAAAGCCCAAGCGTGAGAACAAGCTCTTTGTTGACGAATCTCTCTCTGTTATAAAAAAGCATTGCTGAGAGAGAGGCAAAGAACCCCTGAATCATGGTAAGGCCGGTTATGCTCTTTACTCCGATTGCCTCGAGTCCGAGCAATGGCGGGATATAAAGCAGAAGCGGGAACATCACAATGCCCCCGCCAATGCCTAAAAGGCCGGAAAGGAATCCAACCGATGAACCGGCGCCAAAGAGAAATGCGTAGAACAGCAGTGACATTTAGCGTTCTACATGAATTCTCTTGCCGTTTTCAAGGGGCTTGTCTGTTACGTCGCCGATATGTGCAGCAATGATCCCGTCTTTTTCGAGCGCGCTTACCAGTCTCTCTTTTTTCTCGTTCGGTACAAAGATGAGCAGGCCGCCTGATGTTTGTGCATCATTCATCAGTACGCGGATGTCGTCGATTACATCCTTATTCCAGCTCACATGCGGCCCGTAGTTCTTGCTGTTGCTGACAGTGCCGCCCGGTACTATCACCATATCGGCAAGCTTCAGAGCCTCCTCGAAGAAGGGGACCTTGTCGGCATGAAGGACGGCGTTGCATTTGCTCCCTGACAGTACTTCATAGAGATGGCCTATGAGTCCGAACCCGGTTATATCCGTTGCAGTGCTTACGCCTATATCCGCCATGATTTCCCCTGCTTTCTTGTTCAGCATAGCCATGGACTCTGTTATCTCGGTGATCACCGCATCTTCGCAGAGCTTTGACTTCAACCCGGTCGCGATAACACCAGTCCCGATCTTTTTGGTCAGTATTATAGCGTCTCCCGGTTTTGCCTTTGTGTTGTCAAGTATCTTGTCGGGGTGCACGAGACCAAGAACTGCATACCCGAATTTCGGTTCATTGTCCTTGATGGTGTGGCCTCCTATGATCGGGACGCCTGCCTCAGTCATCTTGTCTATGCCGCCCTGCATGATGCCCTTCAGCGAAGGGAAGAAGTCGGCCTTTGACGGAAACATGGCGATATTCAGTGCGGCGATGGGTTTTGCGCCCATTGCATAGACATCCGACAGCGAGTTTGCCGCGGCGATGGCGCCGAACCAGTAGGGATCGTCTACAATGGGGGTGAAAAAGTCCGCGGTGAATACAATCGCTATGTCATCCGTAATCTTGTACACCCCTGCATCGTCAGCGTTTGCGGTCCCGACGAGCACATTAGGGTCTGTGATGGGTGGCAGCTGCCCCAGCACCTGGGACAGGTCCGAAGGACTGAATTTTGCCGCTCAACCTGCGCAGCTTGCGAGTTCTGTGAGCTTGATGTCTTTTGTCATCGTATACCTCCTTAAAAGGTGAGATTCATATCGGCCTGTATGACCGTTTCCTTGTAGTATTTTGCCGGGTCTGCAACCTTTACCCCGTCAACCAAGTCGCCCGGTGTCATCTCAAATAAAGAGATGTTCAGGGGACAGGCAAGAACCGTTGCTCCTTCTGCGATCAGCATTATGAAAAGATCCTCAACTGAGGGCAGGTTCATCTCATCCATTTTTTTTGTTACCGCATCACCTGTTTCTTTCGGTGCATCAGGCATGCATTTCAGCTGATTTACTTTTTCTTTATGTACGGCATTAATGCCTCTTGAACCGAAAAAAATCGTTACCTTTGAGCCTTCCCTGAGAAGGCTTAATGCAGTCATCAGTGCATTGTATACCTGACAGAGTTCATCATGGAAACACATTATAGAGACGTTTTTTGTTATCTTGCTCATTTTACCTCCTTCTTTCTGAAGGATATTTCCCTTTCTTTGTTACCGGACAACAGGCCGGGGCAGGGAGTTCCTCAATATAATCCTTTCTGATAATGGTCAACAGGTCAGGCACGATGGGATCTTTCAAAAAATAACATCTGAGCCTTCCATCCATATAAAAATCAATAACACCGAAACGGCGGAGAAGGGAAAGATGTTGGGATATATTCGGCTGGCTTATCTCGAGGAAATCTTCAAAATCACTGACGCATTTTACGCCCTTCAGGAGTTCCTCAAGTATCCGGATCCTTACAGGATGGGCAATTGCCTTTAATACCTCTACCCTATGCTGTATTGATCTCATCTCTGATGCCTCCTTCCTGAATATATTCAAACATTATTATATTTGCATATAAATGTCAAATAAAAAATTATCCTCTGCTCACGATATCAATCAATTTGGAGTTTTCCTTCATCTGCTCGGTGAGGACTTCGCGCATTAAAATACAGGCCTGGATGACCTTCGGATTGGCGACGCTGTAATGGATGTTAACCCCATCCCTCCGAGATTTAAGTATGCCCTTATGTCGCATGACTGCAAGGTGCTGCGAAACATTGGCCTTGGGTACCCCGAGGATCTCAACGAGTTCACTGACTGTCTTTTCGCCGTCTTTCAGTGCATTGAGTATCTCAAGTCTTTTGGGGCTGGCGAGTGTCTTGCAAACATCGGACTGCAGTTCGAACAATGTTTTATTCTGTCTCATCGGAAGTATTTTATTTCTTTAGTCTGACAAACGTCAAGTTAAAATTAAATCGCTGGTTTTCTTTACTACAAATAATTGTTTGTGATACTATGTAAAATTCTACGAATTATTCCTCTGCGAAACAAATGTCAAAAAATTATGCCATAGGAATTGACCTCGGGGGTACTAACCTCAGGGTTGCACTTGTGTCTGATGAAGGCGAAATTATAAGGAAAATAAAAAAGCCTTCTTCAGATGATGTGTTTGGTTCTGTGCTTGGTGCGCTGGAGGAGATCAGGCAAAACAGCATAGCAGGAATCGGACTTGGTATCGCAGGCCTTGTCGACAGGAAAAACGGGAGGGTATTTGTTTCTCCCAACCTGCACGCAATTGAGGGGATACCTATTGTCAAAGAAATCCAGAAGCGCTTTCATGTCCCTGTTTTTATCGAAAATGACGCGAATGCTGCTGCGTTGGGGGAAAAGATAGGGGGCGCAGGAAAGAATTTTGACAATTTTGTGCTGTTGACGCTTGGTACAGGGATTGGCGGCGGAATAATTCACAAAGGCAGACTGCTTAATGTGCCTGCTGAATTAGGGCACATGAGCATTAACGTTGAAGCCGAAAAATGTCCCTGCGGCAACATCGGCTGTCTCGAAAGCTATGCATCGGCACGGGCAATGGTGGCCAGGGCGGTCTCGATGCTTGAAAAAGGCACCGAGAGCCTGCTGAAGGATTGCTGCAAGGGAAGTTTTTACAAGCTGACACCTGAGGACATTTACCGTTCAGCCCTTGAAGGGGATACTCTTTCAAGGGAAGTTCTGCGTGAGTCCGGCAGGCATCTTGGCGTTGGCCTCGCCAATATAATAAACATGTTCTGTCCCGAGGCAATCATCCTTGCCGGTGGACTGATAGGTGCCTGGAATATATATGTCCAGGAGGCCATAAAGGAGGCGTCACGGAGGGCATTTAAGGATCTTTTTGAATCGGTCAAGATCATCCCTTCTTCTCTCAGGGATGAGGCAGGCATTATCGGTGCAGCAAGCCTTGTCTTCAGTGAGACCTCGCGGGATATTAAATAAAAATATGATACCGAACTCTCAGACCATGACAATCACAGGGAAACCGGACAGCAAAGGTTTTCTGTATGGTTGCCGGGATATTGGACGTTAGGCCCCGTAGTTTATCCCATGCCGAAACATATTCGTAATTTCTCGATCATAGCCCATATAGACCATGGGAAATCAACGCTTGCCGACAGGCTGCTTGAATATACCGGAGCCCTGAGTGCAAGGGAGATGTCGGCCCAGGTGCTGGATTCCATGGACCTCGAAAGGGAGCGGGGTATTACGATTAAGGCCCATGCAGTGCGGCTTTCGTATAAGAATGCCGACGACGGCAGCGACTATGTTCTGAACCTTATAGACACCCCCGGGCATGTGGATTTTTCATATGAAGTGTCAAGAAGCCTCGCGTCATGTGAAGGCGCGCTTTTGGTGGTGGATGCAACCCAGGGGGTTGAGGCCCAGACATTGGCAAACGCATATCTTGCAGCAGAACATAATCTCGAGATCATACCGGTGATAAACAAGATAGACCTTCCGGGCGCTGAGTCGGCACGCACAAAGGAGCAGATCGAGGATGCGGTCGGCATTGACTGTACAGATGCAATCCTTGCGAGCGCAAAAGAAGGAATAGGTACCCGTGAAATTCTTGAAGCAATTGTTAAGAAGGTGCCGCCACCAACCGGCGACGATAACAAGCCCCTGAAGGCCCTTATTTTTGACTCCTGGTTCGATAACTATCAGGGAGTCATTGTCCTTGTCAGGATTTTTGACGGCAGGGTAAGGGCCGGGACAAGGATAAAATTAATGGCAACCAACAGTATTTTTGAGGTGTCACAGGTAGGAACCTTCACCCCTAAAATGCAGCCTGTAGATCAGCTTTCATCCGGGGAGGTCGGTTACATCATCGCCGGGATAAAGAGCGTTACCGATACCAAAATCGGCGATACGATAACAGATGCTGCCAACCCGGTGACAGAGCCCTGCCCGGGGTATAAGGATATAAAGCCGATGGTTTTCTGCGGCCTGTACCCGACGCAGTCTCATCAGTATGAAAATCTCAGGGATGCCCTCAATAAGCTGAGGCTTAACGATTCATCTTTTAACTATGAACCCGAGACGTCTCTGGCACTTGGCTTCGGATTCAGGTGCGGCTTTCTCGGACTGCTCCACATGGAAATTATCCAGGAGAGGCTTGAACGTGAATTTGACCTGTCCCTGTTGAGCACGGCTCCGACCGTTGTCTACCGGGTTACAAAGACTGACCAGTCTGTTTTTTATCTTGAAAATCCCGCAATGCTCCCTGAAAAATTTGAGATGATCGAGGAGCCTTTTGTGATGGCAACGATCTTTGTCCCAAAGGATTTTATCGGGTCAATCCTGGACCTCTGCCAGGAAAAAAGAGGGACGCAGAAAAGCTTTAATTTCATCGGCAAGGACAGGATTAAAGTTGAGTATGAACTGCCCCTGAACGAGATCCTCTGGGATTTTTATGACCGGCTGAAGTCGGTCTCAAAGGGATATGCGTCCATGGACTATGAGTTCATCGGGTACAGGGATTCACAGCTGGTCAAATTGAACATCCTGCTTAACGCTGAAACGGTTGATGCGCTCTCCTTGATAGTTCACAGGGATAAGGCGTATTATAAGGGGCGGCAGCTTACGGAAAAACTGCGAGAGTTGATCCCGAGGCAGATGTATGAAGTTGTCATACAGGCTTCGCTCGGCAACAAGATCATAGCGAGGGAGAGTGTGAGGGCCCTCAGAAAAGATGTGATAGCCAAGTGCTACGGAGGGGACATTACGAGGAAGAGGAAACTGCTTGAAAAACAGAAGGAGGGCAAAAAAAGGATGAAGCAGGTGGGAAGGGTTGAAATACCGCAGGAGGCCTTTCTCGCTGTCCTGAAGCTGAAATGACAAAACGCAAGAAGAAATCCACCCTCAGAGAGACGATCGAGGCGATAGTAATCGCCTTCCTGATCGCCCTGGTGATAAGGACTTTTGTGATCCAGGCATTCAAAATACCTTCCGGGTCCATGCTCCCTACGCTCCAGATAGGAGACCATATACTTGTCAATAAATTCCTCCTCGGCACTCCGGTTGATATCCCCTTTACGAATATCAACCTCTTTAGTATGCCGGGACTGAGAAAACCCCAAAGAGGTGATATAATAGTATTCAAATATCCTGAAGATCCCAAGCGTGATTTTATAAAAAGGGCTATCGCTATTCAGGGTGATACGGTTGAGTACAGGGATAAGGTCCTCTTTGTGAACGGCCACAGGGTAATCGAGCCGT
This sequence comes from Nitrospira sp., assembly GCA_037440265.1. Taxonomy (GTDB): domain Bacteria; phylum Nitrospirota; class Thermodesulfovibrionia; order Thermodesulfovibrionales; family UBA6898; genus JBBIUL01. The sequence goes on from JBBIUL010000020.1 coordinate 15,390, forward strand.
ATGTACAGCATGTTGATACGGTTACAAAGACGCGCGACCAGGACCGGAGGGATAATTTTGGTCCTGTAACCGTTCCCGAAGGGACTGTTTTTGTTATGGGCGACAACAGGGATCAGAGTTATGACAGCAGGTTCTGGGGCTTTGTTGATATGGACCAAGTCAAGGGCAAGGCCATCATAATATATTTTTCCTGGGACAGGGAAAAGGAATGGTTTAGTTCCATACGGTTTAACAGGGTAGGGAGCCTGATAAAATGAAGATTATTCTTGGAAAACAGGGGT
>JBBIUL010000021.1:0-15387 GCA_037440265.1 Nitrospira sp.
ATCTCCAAGGTCTTCAAAGAGCACCTGTCTTTGATCTGCATCCTCTCGCAATACTGCAGGCACCGGTACATCATATTTTCTGAAAAAACCTGTATAGGCCATCTGTCTGGAATAATCAATATCAGGCCCTGAATCAGCCATTAGCACAGCTGTCCGGTGCTTATCCTTAACCCTGAAATATGTTCTGTCAGACCCTCCTGCCCCGATTTCACTTATTTCCAGGTCATCTGCCAGATCACCATAATAATTCTTTAATATCAATATATTATCAATATCAACTGAGCTCCTATTTAACATAATATCGGCCTCTTTAATATCGATCCGATAATCGGGCCCGGCAATTTTACTGTCTATGCTTTCGCCTGTTTTTACGGTAGTGCCCGGAAGCAGCAGAGATCGATTAATACAGGCTGACCCCTGAAAAACAGTATTCCGCTCAACAACTGCATGGCTTCTAACGATTATCCTGCTGCAATCGGTTTCAGGGTGAACGTATATCACTTCTCCCTCGGTTTTTAATTCGTGAAGCACTGCATTAAAGTACGCCTCGGGAGTGCCGATATCCTGCCAGAAGCAACCGGTAAAGTCTTTTGTGCCGATCCTCAAGCCGGCAGATGAGGCTTGCAGCCATGCATCGACAACGTTTGATGTTCCTCCCGGCAGAATATCCAGGAATTTCGGTGAATATATGGCAATGCCGGTAAAGGCCGTGCTCCGCACTGCCCGGTCTGCTGACCTGCCCGTACTGCCAACAGACAGTACTTGTCCATAGTCATCAATCCATACGTTGTTATATTTGCTCGCATTGTGAACAGCAAGGGTTACAGCATTATGCATCCTGAAATGCTCATCAATCAGCTGTTCGAGGCTGAGATCAGAAATAATATCTGCATTGTGCACTATGAAAGCAGAGCCCATTAGAAATGGTGCAGCATTTTTTAAGGCACCGCCGGTGCCGAGGACTCTGTTTTCATGGAAAAGCGATATGCGGTCTCTGAATGGAGTGGCAGCAGCCCACTGCTCGATGAGTTCCCATTTGTAATGCATGTTTATACCTATTTTTTGTGGATCGACAGAAGAGACCCGTGCCAATACCTTCTCAAGCATTGGCTGTCCAAGCAAAGGCAGGAGCGGCTTAGGAATATGGTTAGTGATCGGCCTGAGCCGTTCACCAAGCCCGGCAGCTAGGATAAAAACATTTATTTTTTTCACGAATACAGTAAATAGTTTTTTCTGGTTTTTTTATCAAACTCCCGAAGATCCGAATTCCACGATCTCTCCATAGCCTTAAGTTCTGTCCCGGCCTCTATTTCTTTTCTCACCCGGTCGGTGCCTGCAAGTATATCTATGGGGAGCAGTTTTTCTTCATATTCATAAGGAGGGTTTTTCCATGCGAATGCATCCGGGTAAAGCTCGTATACAGCCTTAAGGAGCGCAATTGCGGTCTTCCATGGCTTGAACTTGTTCCTCTCCAGCACATGCATCTGGGCGCCCCCGCATAATTCCCCTGCGTGTTTCTGGAAGGTGGGAAGAAAAAACATTTCCCGGAAGAAGACCCCTTCCAGCTTGAAACCATTAAGATGCTTTTTGAGCTTCTGAGGATCAATCCATGGGGCGCCAAATATCTCAAACGGCCTTGTAGTCCCTCTGCCTTCGCTCAGATTCGTTCCCTCCAAAAGGCACATTCCCGGGTAGACTAATGCAGTGTCTAAGGTTGGCATATTCGGAGAAGGCAGAACCCATGGAAACCCCGTTTCATCAAACCACTGCTTTCGCTTCCATTGTTCCATCCTGATTATTGTCAGGTCCAGTTCCGGATAATAAACATCCTGAAGATAACAGGCGATCTCCCCGATCGTCATCCCATGCCTCACCGGGAGACGGTGCAAGCCGACAAAAGAGGCGTATGCTGGGTCGAGTACAGGACCTTCCAGCACTTTCCCTCCTAAAGGATTCGGTCTGTCAAGTACCACAACCGGTTTCCGGGTTTCCTGACATGCCTCCATGACCAATGCCAGTGTCCAGATAAAGGTATAATATCTGGCCCCGACATCCTGAAGGTCAACAACCATAACATCTTGATTATTAAGCATATTATTGGTTGGCTTGCGGGTTTTTCCATAGAGGCTGTAGACCGGAATCCCCGCTTTTGGATCTTTAAACCCCTCCCACTCCACCATGTTATCCTGAGTCTCGCCTCTGATTCCGTGCTGAGGACCAAACAAAGCGGCAAGTCTGAATTTCCTGGAACCATTAAGAAGATCAGATGCATGAAGCAAACGTGAGTTTATTGAGGCAGGATGCACCAAGAGGCCGACCCTTGCACCGGCCATATGTTTAGGCCATGCCTTATCAATCCTCTCAAGACCAATTATGATTTTAGATGATGCGGAAGACATGTTCAGACAAGGCTTTATTCAAGGAGAATATCCCGGATTTCCAGTGTCAATTCCTTTATGATCAGATCCTGATTATACGGGGTAAGCTCAATAATCTTGACGTCATTCCTCTTTTTTATATCGGCAATCAGACCGGTGCCTGAATCAGCGATCGAGGCAACCACCAGTTTGTCTGAATTCAGAAGGTCAAGTATAACCCTAGAAAATTTTTTTGATTTGCATTCCATCTTTGCGATTTCATCAATGAAGTACAGTCCTGATTTCTTTTCCCGGGAAAAGACAGAATCAAGAAATTTATCAAACCCTTTAACGTCGATCTTGTATTTCCCGACAACATTCTTGCTTTTGAGATTGATATGGGCAAACATCTTGCTGTCACCGTTGAGATTAACGGTCTCAAAACCCGTCCTGAACCCGTTTTCTTTTATTTCAGCCGTATAAAAGCCTGACGGGTTGAACTCTTTGAATATTTCGCAGAGCCTTCTTATCAATGTTGTTTTGCCTGCTCCCGGCAATCCTGTAATTAAGATATTTTTCATCCCATTAATATCTCCAAAAGCCTGTCCAATTCATCGACAGAATAATATTCAATCTCTATTTTGCCGCCCTTTTTCCCCTTGTGTAAAATACGGACCTTTGTTCCAAGCTGTTTTATGAGTTTTTCCTCCAGCGCAAGGATCTGAGAATCCTTCTTGTCCTCGGGCCTTTTAAGTCTTGCTATCTTTTTTGCCAGAGACTCGGATTCTCTCACGCTAAGGCCTTTTTTTATAATCTTCCTGGCAGCCTCAACCTGGAGCGACCTCCCCTCAATAGAAAGGAGAGCCCGTGCATGCCCCATGCTCAATGAACCATTATAAAGCAGGGTTTTGATTTCGTCAGGAAGCTTCAGGAGGCGAAGGTAGTTTGCAACAGTTGCCCGGTCTTTTCCTACCTTTTCAGAAAGCTCTTCCTGGGTAAGATCAAATTCCTTGATAAGGCGGTTAAAGGCATCAGCTGTCTCAACCGGGTTTAGGTCTTCCCTTTGGATGTTCTCAATCAAAGCTATTTCAAGAGAGTCCTTTGATGCTACATTTTTTATCAAGGCAGGAATCTTTTTCAGCCCTGCAAGCGTTGCAGCCCTCCATCTGCGCTCGCCGGTGATAAGATTAAACGTTCCTTCTCCGGTCCTTGACACAATAATCGGCTGGAGAACACCTCTTTCTTTAATAGAGCTGGAAAGCTCGGTAAGCGCCTTTTCATCAAAAAACTTCCGGGGCTGCTGTTTCCCGGGTCTAATGCGTTCGATATCTACATAAAGAATTTCTTCCCCTTTTTCAGGGATAAGCGCATCAAGCCCTTTGCCTAATGCCGTTTTCATTTAATATCTCCTTTGCCAAAGAAAGATAGTTCTGTGCCCCCCTGGACTTTATATCATAAAGAATAGCAGGCTTTCCATGACTTGGAGCCTCTCCAAGAGCAACATTTCTATGTATTATAGTTTGGTAAACCTTTTCTCCAAAATATTTCTTGATTTCAGCCTCAACCTGACGGGAAAGACTGTTTCTGACATCGAACATTGTTAATACAATCCCCTCTATATCGAGTTCCGGATTAAATGCGCCTCTTACAAGACGAAGTGTTCTGGTTAATAGCCCTAATCCCTCTAGTGCGTAATACTCGCACTGAACAGGCACAATGACGGAGTCTGACGCCACTAAAGCATTGAGAGTAAGCAACCCGAGTGAAGGGGGGCAATCGATAAATATATAACGGTAACTGCCCTTGATAGACGAAAGGGCATCCATAAGTATGTTCTCGCGCTTTTCTCTGCCGGCCAGCTCTATTTCAACGCCAAGCAGGTCAATGCTTGACGGCACCAGGAAAAGATGCTCAATAGTCGTTTCAATGAGCACATCATTAATATTACATGCACCTGAAAGCACATTATAAAGCGTCTTTTCAAGATCATCCCTTGCAATGCCAAGCCCTGAGGTTGAATTCCCCTGCGGATCGATATCTATGAGCAGTATGTTTTCTCCTGAAAGGGCGAGCGAGGCAGCAAGATTGATAGCTGTAGTCGTTTTGCCGACTCCTCCCTTCTGATTTACAATAGATATGATTTTGCTCATTCGAACTATTATAGCATTTGCAATTTAATAAAAATTATTTTTTTTGAAAAATGTTCCACGTGGAACATTTGGCCATATGTCTACCGCGTTATTGTCTTATCACGCAGTACTTAGCCATACAAACAAACCATGGCAGGCCCTAATAAATGGTAGGCTATAAAGCATCTCAGCACCCAAATTGCATCAGCCTCAGACGCAGGGCTTGCTCGTACTGCCCTAACTCAGATCAAACTCACTGTTTTACCAGTCCTCATTTTCTATGGGTGATCGGGCAATTTCACACTAATTGCATTCTGAAACAGATACAATGATATTTCTATTCAAGAGCATGAAAATCGTCGCAATCTGTCTTTTTTCTTTATTTTCAATAACTTATAGTGCTTAGCTTTGCCAATTCCCTTTTCTTGTTGACAATATCACAACACAATAAATGCAAATTCAATACAGCCTCTGACGTTGCATTGCTATTAAACTACCTTATCTCTACCCTCATTTAATCCTTGCACATTTTATTGATTACTTTAGTTACAACTTTGATCATTATCCTTATATTATGCGAGCCGTCAAATCGCTTCCATACATTTTTATATACACTAATTATAAGGTTGAAAGATTCTTCTATAATCTGCATCCGAACGGATAAAATACGAAACTTATTTTTTATCCTCACCTACATCGCAATTTTTTGATAAAAAACTGGACATAATCAGTTTGTACGTCTTCATTTTGAAAATGAGAATTTTTCAAAGAACCAGAAACAAATCCTATACTAAAATGTGCTGTTAGCCAAAACAGCCTCTCCATGCTACCTCGCAGGTCACAAAAAAGTTTTGATGCACAAAGTAATTATAAACTGCATTCTTTGAATGCTTGTGCCCAGACTTATTCTTGAATCTTATATTTAATCCAGGAAACAGAAATATTCCCTATAAACTTGCAATGCACACATATCTTTTTTGTGTTATAAATTTAGAATGGGACCGAGGCTGTATTTAAAGTTAGGCGACCGGGTAGAACACCTGCGTTTTTCAGCATGGGGAAAGGGATTGGTCACCGAAGAAAAACATTCTTCTCTTGCCGGAGGGTTTTGCATGGTAAGAATTCTTTTTGATGACGGCACAGAAAGATCATTTATTAACGATCTTGATAATCAGTGTTGTTGTTACTATTCTGGACTGCGAGTTATATGACTTTATTTAAGAATAAAATTAAGTTATTCCCATAACATATTATTCTCAATGAATTTTCTTGACTTTTTTGATTTATGATGTTTTAATTTCCATATGGTTCCTCCTGCAGGGTTGATTACAGAGGAGACGCCTTCAGTTCTGGTCGTTGACGATATACAGTCAAATCTGGAATTGATGGAGGCTATTTTTCTCCGGGCGGGCTTTAAGGTTCACAAGGCGCTCGGCGCATCACCAGCTCTTGATATCTATAACAGTTGCTCGGTCGATATTGCAATTCTTGACGTTATGATGCCCGGCATGAACGGATTCGAATTATGCAAAACGCTGAAGCAGCTTTCCGAAAGGAGTTTCTTTCCCATAATACTGCTCACTGCACTGAGCGATACTAAAAGCAGGATCACCGGAATTGAATCAGGAGCTGACGACTTCATCAGCAAGCCTTTTGATACACTTGAGTTAATCACAAAAATAAAATCGCTCCTCAAGCTGAAAGAGCTTCATGAGGAGCTTGATCATTCGGAAAACATCATCATGACCCTTGTTGTTGCAATGGAAGCAAGGGATCCATACACGAAGGGCCATTCAACAAGAGTTGGGGCGCTCGCTGGAGAATTTGCCGCATTCCTTGGCTTTCAGCAGAAAGAGCAGGACCTCATGCGAAAGGCCGGCGTGCTCCATGATATCGGGAAAATCGGAATGAGTGAGTCTATCCTGAGCAAACCCGGAGCGCTGACCGACGAAGAAATAAAGGTTATAAAAAAACATACCCTCATCGGCGTTGATATCTGCAGGCCGCTGCTCTCCTTAAGCGGAATTATCCCTGCGGTCAAATCACATCATGAAAGATGGGACGGAAAAGGCTTTCCTGAAAATCTCGCTGCCAATGAGATTCCGCTCATTGCAAGGAGCCTGTCCCTCCTCGATTCATTTGATGCAATGGTATCCATGCGGCCTTACAGGGCTAAACGGACGTTTAGTACCGCCCTGCAAATAATGGAAGCAGAACGTTATTCAGGCCAGTGGGACCCGGAGCTCACCGGTGCTTTTCTCGAAATGATGAATCGAAAATTACGAGGGAAATATCACCATGTTTAAGATCGCCATTGCCGGAGGAGGAATCGGCGGAAGCGCACTCATATCACTTTTGAGAAGTGATCCAAATACAAGCCTCGTAGGCGTATATGAAAAAAAACCGGAAGCCCCCGGGGTAGTGCTTGCACGAAAATGGAACATTCCGGTCTTCACCGACATCAAGGCGCTGGTCACTGCCGGTCCTGAGATGGTGCTCAATGTAACCGGAGATGTAAATGTAAGCAATGAAATCAGGACAGCATTCCGATCCAGGGTAGAGGTCATCGAAGGCATCGGTGCACGTTTTCTCTGGGAAATCATCGAGAAACAGAAAAGGGCAAAGATTGAAGTAATCAAAACACAGGCTGACCAGAAGGTTTTATACAATACTGCTGCAAAGCTCTGTTCGTCTGATTCTGCATTCGAGTTCTATGAGTTGATCCTTGCAAAGGCGCTTGACATGGCTGATGCCCCTGCCGGCAGCATTGCACTCTATGAAAATGGGCAGATGAAGTTAATGGCGTCAAAGGGCTTGAGCAAGAGGTTTCTGGAGAACAAGTCATGGAGCGTTATTCCCGGCGGACTGACAGAACAGATACTACAGAAAAAAGAGATAACTGAGATTACTGACACCCTGAAGGTTGACTATACCAATAATCCCGCTATTACCGGTGAAAAAATAAGATCCATTGTGGCCTGCCCGGTCATCCTGCGCGGTGAGGTTGCCGGAATCCTGTACATCGACGACTTCAAACCCCGACAGTTCTCGGAAAGACAGAAAACCTCCCTGAACCTGGTTACCGGCATCATTGCAGTTGCCCTGGACAGGTTTTCGCTCATTCGGGGGCTGGAGGAAGATAAACTGAAATTCTCCACGCTTTTGGAGTCCAGCAATGACATTGTCCTGCTGACTGACGCCAACGGGCTTATTGTCTCGAGCAATGAAGCTGCCAGCCAGCTGCTGGGTTACTCAAGAGATGACCTGCTCGGGAAAATGATTACTGCAATAATAAAAAATGGTGACAGCACCAAGGCCATCAATAAAGTCCTTGAGAAAAAGTCTTATCTTAAGGGACATGAGATCACCATTATGGACTCGGGGGGTAAAGAGTTTGATGTAAAGCTCAACGCTGCTTTGCTGAAGGACAGAAACTACGCTCACTTTATAACCATCTTTGTACTGCATAGCCTTCAGGAAGAGCTTGAGCTCAGAAACGCTCTCGAAAACAAGACCAAAGAGCTTGAGGAACTGAACGCGAACCTCGAAAAGAAGGTCCTGCAGAGGACAGAAGAACTCGAGGCAACCAATAAAGAGCTCGAGCGGATGAACCAGATAAAAGGGAGGTTCATCGCAAACATCAGCCATGAACTCAGGACCCCGCTGAATTCCATCCTCGGATTTTCAAATGTGCTTATCGACAAGACATTCGGCGCCCTGACTGATAATCAGGAGCGGTACATAAAGAATATCTATTCAGCCGGAAAGCACCTCCTCGAGCTGATCAATAATGTCCTTGACATAGCAAAAATCGAGGCCGGCAAATATGAAATGGTGTATGAAACATTCCGCGTCTACGATTTAATCGATGATGTGCTGAATATCATGAATCCCTTTGCGGTAAACAAGTTTATCACCATAGAGGTGAGCATTGATGAAAACATCGATCTGCTTACCGCCGACCGGGTAAAGGTCAAACAGATCCTCTACAATCTCCTCTCAAATGCGATCAAGTTCACTCCCGAAGGAGGAAAGATAGGGATAAAAGTTGCGCTGGAAGACAGCTCTGAAACATATGCTATCTGGGCCCAGGCAAAGATAGATTTCATACGGTTTTCAGTCTGGGACACCGGCGTAGGGATAGGGCCGGGAGACAAAGACAGGATTTTCGACGAATTTGAACAGGTTGATACAACCCTGTCTCGGGAATACGGCGGGGCAGGGCTCGGGCTTGCCCTCAGCAAAAAGCTCGTTGAATTGCACGGCGGGAACATCTCTGTTGAAAGCAACCTCGGAGAAGGAAGCACATTCACGTTTAAGCTGCCTGTTACCTCTCCTGTTGAAGCGGTGATCCCAGAAGAGCCGGAAGCCATAGGGTTGAATTTCCCCTGGATGAAAGAAGAGGCCCCCTTGATCCTTGTGGTTGAGGATGATAATGCAACGGCAGAACTTTTGACCCTGCACCTTACGCAGACAGGATACAAGGTTGCTCATGCATTCAACGGAGAGGAAGCGGTTGAAAAGGCAAAAAACCTGAAGCCGTTTGCCATTACCCTTGATGTGATGCTCCCCAAGAAAGACGGATGGGAAGTCCTGCAGGAACTCAAGAGCGATCCCAAGACATCTGATATCCCGGTAATCATTCATTCGATTGTCGACAATAAAGACCTTGCCTTTGCCCTTGGAGCAACCGATTATCTCCTGAAACCGCTCGATAAAGATGCCCTCATCTCAAAACTCGATGAGATCAATATTGCAAAAGGCAAAGTTTCAATACCGACCTCGATACTGGTTATCGAGGCAGAAGAAAGCGTCGCCGGCTTTTTCAAGGAAATCTTCGAGCCGGAAGGCTTTCTGATCTATACCGCGGCTGATGCAAGGCGGGGGATAGAGCTTGCAGCAGCCCTCCGTCCAAGCGTTATCCTGATGGATTTTTCCCTGCAGGACATGCTCGGCTTTGATGTGGTCAAGGAGTTAAAGGAAAGCCCCTCGACCAGAGATATTCCAATCTTTATGCTGACCGAACGTGATATATCGGTTGAGGACAGAATTTCACTCGTCGGGAAAATCGAGCGTATTGTCAGGAAGCACTCATTTGACACTAAGGAGCTGATCGGCCATATCAAAGAACTCGAGGTGCTCTATCCCAAGCGCGCCGGACTGATTGACGAGCTGACCGGTCTCTTCAGCCACCGGTATTTCCAGATCAGGCTTGCCCAGGAGGTCGAACGGGCAACCCGGTACAAGCTGCCGCTGAATCTGGTGCTGCTCGATGTTGATTTCTTCGGGCAATATGTAAAAGACCATGGTGAGTACTACGGGAATATCGTTCTCAAGAAGGTTTCCGAACTCCTCCGGAAGAACATCCGTGGGTCAGATGTCGTTGTCCGTTACGGGGGCGATGCCTTTGCCATTATACTCCCGAACACTGTCCTTGCTGCAAGCCTCTCGCTCAGCAACAGGTTTAATGCGATCATCAAGAATTATCCTTTTCTGTATGAGGAATCTCAGCCAAAGGGCAAGCTGACAGCAAGCGTTGGGCTTGTTTTCCTTGACGGACAGACCACCGAAGAGTTTATATTATGTGCAGAAAAGGCCCTTTCAACCGCCATCAAGAGGGGCGGTGACAGGGTGGAGGTTTATTCAAGGGAACAAGATGAAACAGAAAAGGTCGAGCCATAATGAATGTTATGATCTTTTCGAAAGCCCTGTAGGCCCACTGCACCTTATCTTCAACGCAGCTGCACTGACAGGAATATCTTTTGAAAAACCTCATGAAATACCCTTCAGGCAAACCAAGCATTCCGCTCTTGCAATAAAAGAGCTCGGCGAATACTTTGAAAGAGGAAGAAAGACTTTCACCTGCCGGACAGCATTTATCACCGGCACCGATTTTGAACAAAAAACCTGGAACGCCCTCTTACACATTCCCTATGGGGAAACAAGAGCATATAAATGGCTGGCAGAAGAGATAGGCCAGCCCCATGCGTCGCGGGCAGCAGGACAGGCGCTCAGCAAAAATCCTATCCCGATAATATTCCCCTGCCACAGAATCATAGAGTCGGACGGCAGCCTCGGAGGCTATTCTTCAGGGACAGAGATCAAACGAAGGCTCCTCGAGATAGAATACTACACCAGGCTTTCACGCAACCGGTAATATCCGGGCTTGGACGAAAAATCGATTCCCCGTTGAATTGCAGAAATAAGACCTGTTGCTTCGGGTCTTCAGAGCACTTTCATGTTTTTACCGCAGTAAAAAGAAAAGTGCGGTACAATGAAATCAGGATGAACGAACCATTGAGCCTGACCATAACAGATGTCTTCCTGAGGACAGCCCGACAGTATCCAGAACATACGGCCATTAACTATTTCGATTCCGCCTCAGGCGGAGGCCGGCAGACTATAACATACCATGATTTTTCAAGGGAGATCGTGGCAACTGCCAGCTATCTTAAGAACACCGGCTTCAGGAAGGGGCAGAAGGCAGCCATTATTTCAGAAAACAGACCTGAATGGGGCTCTGCATATCTGTCGATCATGATGGTTGGAGGCATTGCAGTCCCGATTGATTCTCTGCTTGGTCCTGATGAGATAAGAAATCTCCTTGCTGACGCTGAGGCAGGCATTGTTTTTCACAGCAGGAAGACTGCTGCCAATGTAGCTGCTGCTTTTAAAGATGCTGATCCAGAACATGCTGAATCCATGCTGTTTATTGATTTCGATTCCCCTGAGTACAGGGTCGCTGCTGAAACTGGCGCTGAAGATCATTTCCCGGAATCAGAGAGTGAAGACATCGCTTCCATCATTTACACATCAGGAACAACCGGGAAACCAAAGGGCGTAATGCTGACCCATCAGAACTTCTGTTCAGATGCACTGGCCCTCATAGGTTTTGGTATCGTCTCCGATAATGATAACGTCCTCTCAATCCTTCCTTTGCACCATACGTATGCCTTCATGTGCACCTTCCTGGTGCCGGTTTTTTTAGGAGCATCCATAACCTATCCGGCAACGATAAAAGGCCCTGATATCATGTCAGCGATGAGGGAAACCAGCGTGACCATCCTGATCGGGGTCCCGCAACTGCTGGATCTCATAAGAAACGGGATACTGAACAAGATAAAGGCCCTTCCCGGGCCGGCTTCTTACGTTCTCTTGAAACTTCATGTGTTTTCAGGTTTCTGCCGACGCATGCTCGGGATTAACCTTGGGCGTCTCGTTTTCAAATCAGCGCACAAGGCGCTTGGCGATAGATTCAGGTTCTTTGCAAGCGGCGGCGCACGCCTTGACCCCTTAATCATGAAAGACCTTGAGGCGTTCGGGTTCACTGTGCTTGAAGGATACGGGCTCACCGAGACATCCCCTATTGTAACTTTCAACCCCCTTGAAAAAAGGAAGGCCGGGTCAGCAGGCAGGCCTATGCCTTCAGCAGAAATCCGGATCAAAGACCCGTCAGAATCAGGTGAAGGCGAGATAGAGATAAAAGGCCCTATGGTAATGAAGGGCTATTACAAAAATCCGTCTGCTACTGCTGAGGTGCTCAAGGACGGATGGTTCAGAACAGGAGATATCGGACGGATCGACCAAGACGGATATCTCTTTATCACCGGCAGGCTTAAGGAGGTAATTGTCCTCAGTTCGGGAAAGAACATATACCCTGAAGAAGTTGAAAAACAGTATCTGGCATCGCATCTTATTAAGGAAATCTGCATATTCGGCATCGAAGAAAAAGGCATTACAGACACATTGCATGCAGTGATTGTCCCTGACTTTGAATATGCAAAAACCGCCGGCAACGGAAACATCAGAGAAAAAATGAAGTGGGAGATCAACGAAATCTCAAGCAGAATACCTTCTTATATGAGGATCAAAGGCTATTCAATCCAGAAAGACCCCTTGCCGAGGACACCTCTTGGAAAACTGCGCCGGTTCATGATCCAGAAGAGCCAGATATCTCAGGAAACGCCAGAACAACGTGATGCTCTGCCGGAAGATAAACGCTATGAAGGGACAACAGAACGGAAGGTTGTCGAGACGATTGCCCGGTTCGCAAAAACAAAACAGCCCGTAAGCGCCAAAGACCATCTTGACCTTGATCTTGGCCTTGATTCACTCCTTAAGATTGAACTCGTTGCAGCACTTGAGAAGGCATTTTCGCTCAGCCTCTCTGAAGATTTCCTCTCGGACATACAGACAGTAGGCTACCTTATCGAAAAGATAAGCAGACAGGCAACAACTATTTCTCCTGAAGAAATCAGAAAAACACGATGGAATAAACTTCTTTCAAAAGAGCTGTCTGAAAAAGACCTGCAGCTGATATCTCTTGAAAGTCCGGAGAGCATGATGCTCCCTTCTCTTTTGCTTCATTCATGCTTGCGACTGCTGTTCAGACTGTTCTTCAGACTAGAAGCAAAGGGGATAGACAATATTCCCCAACAGCAGAATTTCATCATTACTCCGAACCACACCAGCTACCTTGACGGCTTTGTACTCATCCTCGCGCTTCCGTTTTCCTACTTCAGGAATATTTATTCTCTCGGGCTGAGCGAATTCTTTACCGGCCCGATAAGAAGCCGTCTTGCAAGGATTGCTCATGTCATCCCGATAGATTCAGCTTCATATCTCAGTACTGCCCTCCAGGTCTCTGCACATGTCCTGAGAAACAGACGTTCGATAGCGGTCTTCCCTGAAGGGGGCAGGTCATTCGACGGAAGCGTTATGGAGTTCAAAAAGGGGGTAGGGATCCTTGCCGTGGAACTGGGCATTCCGGTTGTGCCTTGCTGCATTGAAGGCGCCTTCGAAGCAATGCCGCGCAATGTAACCTGGCCACGGTTTAGAAAAATCAGGGTAACGTTCGGCCCTCCTCTTTATGCAAAAGACCTTGAAATATCTAAAAAACCTGCTGCATCAGATCAATACCAGTATTTTGCCGATAGATTACGGGAAAAGGTCAAAGCGCTTCAGACAGATAATAGTTAAAACGATTTATCTTTTTTTGTGGATGAATGCCTGAGAATCTGACAGTTTACATAACTTGAAAGCCCGGTCTCTTTGGCAGCGCGCCTTAAAGCATTCTGGATTGCGGTAGGATGAATATGGTGTCTGCGTGCTTTTTTAGTATTTTGATCAACGGTCAGGCGATTCGACGGAAACACATATTGCCAGCCCCAGTCACGAACTGCGTCAGGATATTTTTTCACAAGCGAAGGCCACAAAAAGACTTCGCCAATCCCCTGTGCAAGGTCTGCTTCATGCTGATGTCTAACGTTTACAAGATGCTCCTGTAGTTGCACATGGTACTGTTCAGACAGAGAAACTATACGTTTTTTCTGTCCCCTGCTGTCGCGAACTGCAATTTCTTTTCTTTCAAAATCAATGTCTTGTACCCGAAGTCGCAGGCATTCCATAAGTCTCAGCCTGCACGAATAAATAAGACCTGCAACGAGCGAATGTACCTGATTGAGTCTGTCAAAAAGACTGCTTACATCTTCTTCTGAAACATTTTGAGGCTTTTTTTGCTCCTGTTTATCTGCTGGAAGGCTGTCTACAGCCACAAGCGGCTCTTTAAGGACTTTTTCGTAAAAAAACAACAGCGCATTCATGGCCTGGTTCCTGGTACTGGCAGAGACAGCCTTTTCAGTCCCCAGATATGTAAGATATTCGTCTACAGACCCCTGAGTCAGCTCAGTCTGTGGTCTGTTTTGAAAAGACAAAAAACGCCTGATCCAGTTCAGATACAATTTTTCTGTGTTTGATGAATAATGACTTTTTCTCATTTCATCCCGTATTGTTGAATAAATATCTGTTTTTTCGAGCGGTTTAGCTATAATGGGAGCAAGTTCATCAGGGAAAACCCTGGCAGGCACTGTTGCTGCCTGCGGCAGCGCAGTTTGTAGTTCAAGCAACTCGCCAGGCGTATCAATTTTTCTCTTCCCCAGTCCCTGGTTCGTTAATGTCTTTGCCCATTCATACCCAAAGACATCATGATAAAGTATTTTCAGGGCCTCCACTGCCTGCTTAAACTGCCAGTCTTCTATATTTTGCTTTGCCTCAAGATTATTCAAAAAATCAATAACTTGCTCTTCATTTCGGTTCACAAGAGGGATTTTCGGGATTGAGAGTGAAAACTGTCTGGCCCAATGTTCAAACCACTGTGCCTTGTTTTCAGGAATGCCGTTATTTATAACTGCTGTACGGAACTTTTTCCAGAATAGGGCTGCTTCCTTAAATCCGGCATCTGATTTTGATACATGCTCTTCCATGATCTGTTTTATAATACCACAAAAGATTCTATATTCAATTGTGTTTTTTATATTATTATACTATACTCTTCTTTATTAATAATATATTTGATATGCAATATCAAATAAAAAATGTTCATATAATGGCGGTAGGTACTAGGATTTAAGCTTTATAACAGCGTTCATATCGTTTTGCTGATGCAGAACAATTATGTATGAATTCAGTTAGTTATGTTATTTTAGCGCTATATTATTGACCTTACAAAAAAACAATTATGTTTATCATACAACTTATTGGGATGTGGCTCTTATTTCTCGGAATCGCTATTGTCAACGGTGGAATCAGGGAAAAGTACTTTCAAAATTACATGGATGAACTCTTAGCGCATCAGTTTTCCACATTACTACTTATCGCAGGCATTTTTTTGTTCACCACTTTTTTTGTAAAAATAAAGCAGATTACTGATAAAAAAACCCTTTTATTAACAGGGATCTTCTGGGCAAGTCTTACCATAGTTTTTGAATTCTTATTTTTTTATTTTATTGGCGGCAAACCCCTGGCAATATTACTTGCTGATTATAATCTTCTCAAAGGGAGATTGTTCTCTCTGGTTATCATTGGTACTCTGTTTTCGCCAATAATTTCAAGCCGGCTTTTCA
>JBBIUL010000022.1:0-14934 GCA_037440265.1 Nitrospira sp.
TGCCGGCGCACAGGGAGCGGACAGAGAAGTGGCTCGAAAAACACGGGCTTATATACGATGTCCTTCATTTGTCGTCTGACAAGACCACGCTTTTCAATATGTTTACCGACGTGGTGGTTGACGACGCCCCGCATATACTCGAAAAGGCTGTAGAAACAGGTGCAACCGGAGCAGGACTGCTGTTTCCCTGGAACCGCGATT
Organism: Nitrospira sp.; assembly: GCA_037440265.1. Classification (GTDB taxonomy): domain Bacteria; phylum Nitrospirota; class Thermodesulfovibrionia; order Thermodesulfovibrionales; family UBA6898; genus JBBIUL01. Next base: position 202 of record JBBIUL010000022.1, read on the forward strand.
ATACCAATAACGGGTTCAGACTTTTCAGCAATCTTGACGAAGTCCTGAATTATATACTCGGGATGAACTCTGCTTGATTTTTCGGAAGGTAGGTGTTTTTTCAGCATCCCGGGCATTTCTTTAGACTGTGAATCCTGACAGATGATGGAATAAAACGCATCTTATCATTTATACTAAAAAAGGTCTTTAATTTTTTATGGATCAAATTTAATCAAAAGGAGTTTTTTCGATGAAAAAAGCAGTAGCAGTACTGGTGGCAGCGGTTCTTTTTGTCGGGTTGTTCCTGAACGTTCAGCTTGTTACCGCTGAGCCTGGCCTTACCGGCAAGGTTGTTGAGACAATGAACAGCGCAGGATATACCTATGTCTGTCTTGAGAAGGGCGGCAAAAAAACTTGGATCGCAGTCCCTGAAATGAAGGTGACAAAAGGGCAGACAATGTCTTTTCAGCCCGGCGCCGAAATGGTAAATTTTGAGAGCAAAACCCTTAAACGCAAATTTGACAAGATCATTTTCTCTGCTGGACCTGCTGCAAAATAAGGGACAGGCAGCAGAAGACAACGGCATTTTGTGAAGGGCTGCGGACTGCTGCAGCCCCGCCCACACAGCCATCAGCTGCCCACATTTTTTTTCATCTAAACTACTGCTGTGAGGGTTTTTTCAAAAGAATAGGTTGAAATCTTTTTAGCCGTGCCCCCTGCCGTGATAAAATGAAGGTAATAATCCGGGGAACAGACGAATGGGTGTTTTTCTTCAGAAGGTCACAAAATATTTTGAACACGATATCTGGACAGCAGATATCAACAGCAGGAGCAAGGGGCTTTTTTTCAGAGCGCTGAGGCTTTCTTACGCGATTTCAAAAGATTTCATGTCCGGTGATCTCAGCTTACGGGCAGCGAGCCTTGCATTTATTACCATCCTTTCATTGGTGCCTTTTCTTGCCCTGAGTTTTTCGATACTCAAGGCGTTTAACGCGCAGACATCGTATGAAATCATGCTTTATTATTTTCTTGAACCCATTGGGCCCAAAGGAGTTGATCTTTCCATGAAAATAATAGGGTTTGTCGAAAACGCCAGCGCCGGGATACTTGGGGTCATCGGGTTCATTGCCCTGTTTTACATGGTCAGCACCAAAATAAAAAAAGTAGAAGATACCCTGAACCATATGTGGCATGTAGGGAATCCGAGGAGTTTTTCCCAGAAATTCAACACCTATCTTGGTGTGCTGGTGATAGGACCTGTAGTTGTCATGACAGCATTAGGTCTGAACGCTTCATTTATCGGCAGCGGGTTTTTGCAAAAATATTTTTCGGCGCGGTTTCTCGGTGAAGTGCGCCATGTTCTTACGATAGGGGTTCCTTTCCTGGTGAGCTGCACAGCGATTACCTTCATCTACATAATGCTTCCCAATACAAAAGTCAAGATCAGACCTGCAATAGCAGGCGGTATTGTTTTTACTGCGCTTTGGCATGGTGCCGGGATAGTTTTTTCAAATTTCATTGTCAAATCGGCAAAATATTCTGCCATCTATTCAGGTTTCGCACTGCTCATTCTTCTGCCGATCTGGTTGTACTGGAGCTGGATCGTGTTTCTCCTCGGGTCCAGGATCACCTTCTATATTCAGTATCCGCAGTTTCTTGACCCAAGGGCAGAGCCGCTGCTCGAGAGTTCCGGTCTTCAGGAAAAATGTGCGTTACTCATTATGGTGCTGATAGGTGTCAATTTCAAGAGGGATCTGCCGGCCTGGGATTTCAGTGCACTGGTCGGCAAACTCGGTATCCCTGCAGACATTGTCAAGAGGGTATTGAATATGCTTGAAAAAGACAGTTTGATTGTCCAATCCAGGCAAGAACCATCAGTATATCTGCCCGGCAAGGATCTTGGAATAATATCTGCCAGGGAAGTCATTAATGCGGTAAGGCAGAAGGCGCCAGCCGGAATATATACGGAGAAGGGGATTCTTTCTTTTCCTGAGATAGACAGGATTTATATGGATATGGAAAAAACAATTTCAGCATCGCTCGAAAATGTGACAATTCAAGATCTGGTGGCAGCTATTCAAGAAAAGTGACTGGAATTTTATGGATACCAATGGTTTCAAAAACATAAAAATGTCAAATATTGAGACCTGACCCCTAATGCCCTAATGGCTTCGGAAATTCAATGCCTTTTCAATTATGTTGAATTCAGCTGGAATAGTACCGCCCTGTTCACCATCATATTCAATAGGAACTGGTTCTGTTGAAAAAACCGATATTTTTTTCGCCCTGATGGTGCGGACCTTTTTGTGTTTATCGATTGAACCTGAGTAAAGGCGGGTTGAATTGAGAATGATCTCGGTTTTTTTCATATCATCAATAAGGACGAGGTCGAAGAACCCGTCATCAATCTTTGCTTGAGGTGCAATGATCATGCCGCCTCCGAAAATCGCCCCGTTTGCAACAGCTCCAATGAGGAAATTGCCTTCAAGAGGTTGTTGGTCATCAGTGCTCACCTGAACTTTTCTGCTCTTATGCGCAAACAGAGAGGAAAGCAATCCCCGGTAATAAAAGAATGATCCTCTTTGCCCCGACGGTACAGAAGAGATTCTTTTTACGACTTCAGCTCCGAGGCCGAAATCCGCAATATTCATGAAGTAATGGCTTTTATTTTCTGAATTGCCGAGGTAGGTAATTCTGCCGATATCTACTTTACGCTTGGGCGCGTCCCGGAGTTGCTCAACCGACTTTCTGTAGTCCCTCGGGATTTTTAAAAAACGGATAAAATCAGAACCAGTCCCTGACGGGATAAGGGCGAGACTTGCATTTTCATTGATAACAGCTGTTTTCCCGGGTACAAAGAACCCGTTTGCTATTTCATTCAGGGTGCCGTCACCCCCAACGCCTATAATGAAATCCGAGCCTTCTTTTATGATTTCCCTGGTGATTTCGGTTGCCTGTTTGGGTCTCTCTGTGAAAACAAAGCGGAATTCCCTGAATACCCTTTTTATATTTTCGCGGATGAGCGCCCATCGTTTTTCAGTTTGGCCTCTGGCAGAACAGGGGTTGACTATTACATGGACCTTTTCCAAGTGCTTTACCTCCGCTTTTATGACAAACAAAATATTTCTTGGGCAGGGATGCCTATTACTGTAACAAAATCAACTTGTTATCTGGGAAAACAATAAAATAAATTTTAGTTCAGAGGGTTGTATAAGGAAAATGTGTCAAATGTTGAGACCTGACCCCTTGTTACAGTCGTTCTCCCATGGTTTTTACGATGTCAGCTCTTGAGATAAGACCAACGAGTTTCTGGTTTTTGTCAACAACGGGGAGTCTTCTGATCCTCCGTTCGTCCATCAGCCGTACTGCTTCGCTTATTTCAGCATCATCGGTAATGGTTACAGCAGGTGCGGTCATTATGTCACCGACAATATGCCCCATTTTCTTTTCAGGGAACTGGTGTCCAAGGACATGTTTGAGCAGGTCTTTAAAGGTATGGGACCTTGTGGCACCAACGGTAGAGACAACATCTGCCTCTGAGACCATGCCGACAACATGGTTTTCCCTGTCTATTACGGGAAGGCCGCTTATGTTTTTTTCGGCAAGCAGCTTCACCACATGAGTAATGTCGTCAAATTTGTTGACCGAAAACACATCATGTGTCATGGCATCACGGACACATAATTTCAGTGAGATCCTTGTCTGTGCGTGTCTGAAGGCACAGGAATAGATTTTGTTAAGCTCTTCGGCAGAAAGGTTAAGATTTAATTTGAGTTCAGCAATTGCAGCGGATACGTCTTCGTCGCATAACCTTTTGATCATATTTTTGATTTCAGTATGGTCCATAGAACTACCCTCGTTCCTGTCAGATTTTTGTTGAATACATAATAATCCCAATCAGGTGAATATGCAAGGGGAAGGGAAAGACATGCTTTGAAGTGCAATAAAAACCGATAAATTTGTGTTTAGTATATTGACCGTATCCGGCCGGTCCTTTTGTCGATTATTACCCTGTCGATAACCTGTCTGTTCTTGTCAAGAATCTCTGCTTCGAAGAGGAGTTCTTTTTCGGTAATCTCTCCGATCCTGACGCCCTTTTTGCCAAAGGATTCCTTGAGCAGCTTCCTTGCTTCATCCTCGGTTGTGACCGGCTTCTTTTCCCCATACCCATGGTTGGATGCTGTCGTAATGAAATTTCCATATGAAGAAGGCAAACCGGCGGCATATGAAAAGGGAGCAAGAACCAGAGCCAGTACAAGTATCAGGGATGCTGTTCCTGAATGGTTCATTGAGCGTTTACCTCCATGGTTAAAAGCATTATAGAGATTATGGGAAAACAGGTCAATACTATTATGTAATGAAAGACCGGCATCATATGACCGAAAAAAAAGAGGCGGGCTAATAATTGTCCGCCTCCTCCTGTACAGATGCCCGGGCGCTTATTTCTTATGACATTTCGCACAGTTCGCCGGATCGCTTGATTTGAACGCCTTTTCGCCGTTGTGACAGGTCCCGCAGTTTTTACCGGCGTTCATGTCTGCCATCTTGATCTTCTCTCCTTTTTTCATCTGGAAAATCTTTGTGTGGCAGTCATTGCACTTGAGCCCTTTGTCAAAGTGGGCCTTCCCGTCGAACACGACCTTGCCGAGGGCCCCTCCCTCATAATCAACGGTCTTGCCGGGCGGAACGGCAAGCGCGGTGCCGATCAACATCAGGCTGGCCATCAGCATCAAGGCAAGTGTTACTGTCTTCATACTCTTCACCTCCTCCTTATTTTTTTGCAGCTTTTCATTACCGCTGTATCAAGATTATCAAAAGAATATGAAACACCGGCGAAGAGATTGTGAAGAATTGTAAATGGGATCAGGCAGGCAGGGTAACGGTAAAAACAGTGCCTGTCCCCTGCTTGGATTGCACGCTGATTTTACCGTCGTGGGCCTCAACGAGTTCCCGTACGATGGTGAGCCCTATGCCGAGCCCCCCTCCTGAGGACCGGTAGAACCGTTCGAAGATAAAGGGCAGATCATCAGGGCTTATGCCTGTCCCGGTATCGCCTGTCTCGATCAGAACCGATGCATTTTTCTTATGGCATGTTATCCAGATCCTGCCGTTGGCGCCAGTCGCACGGAGGGCATTGCTCAGCAGGTTTATGATAATCTGGCTCAGTTTATCAGGGTCTGCAGAGACAGAAAGGGCATCGTCGCAGAGCAGTTCAAACGCTGTCCCCTTGTCGCGGAACAGCTTGCCGAACCTGTCGGCAATGTTTTTTATAAACGGCCTGAGTACGATTTCCTGTTTCGAAAGGGTAAGGGTGCTCGCCTCAGCCCTTGAGAGTTCCTCGATGCCCTCAAGGATCTTGATGAGTCTTCCGGTTTCATCATACAGTGACTGAATATTCTGTTTCTCGGGTACGATCAGACCGTCGAGCATCCCTTCGAGCTCACCCCGGATGGCACTTATGGGGGTCCTGAGTTCATGCGCTATGTTCGAGGTCAGTTTTTTTCTCAGGGACTCATGGGTATCGAGCGCCTGCGCCATCCTGTTGAAAGCCAGCGACAGCCTGCCGATCTCGTCGTCGGGGATAATCCTGACCCTGCTCTTGAGGTTTCCTTCCTCTATCGAAGCAGCGGCAGAGGTCAGTTCGTTGATCGGCCTTGTCATACGCCTTGAAAAGAGGAAACTGAGAACGATTGCAATACTGCCCAGGGCAAGGATTGAGATCAGCAGGAACCTGTTCGAGCGTTGTATAAAGAGGATCTCCCGGTGGGGCTGCAAAAACTTAACTTCCAGCCTGCCGATCCTCTTGCCGGCAAGAAAAAGCTCGTAGGGAACAAATGAGGTGCCTTTGTCCACGATCCTCCTGTCCATGATGACGTTCAGTCTTTTCCTGGAGAGGGGCGAAAGACTGTTGAGCGCCTTTTCGGAATCAGTAACCAGGCTGCCATGGCTGTCATGGAGTCTCAGCTCAAGCCCGGTCATCAGTGCCCATACGATATTATCAGTCAGCGTCTGGTCATGCCAGCCAGCATGTTTTTCGTATGAGCTCTCAAGAGAGGCGGTGACCCACGAGACCCGGTCTTCCATCTCGCCTTCAAGGTATTCGCCGAAATCCCCAACCATCAGATTACGGAGGAAAAAGGAGGATGAAAGACTGATGACGGCAACTGCAATGAGGAGTACGAGAAATTTCGGCCAGAGTCCTTTAAGCATCGATGGCGCCGGAAAACCTGTATCCCACTCCGTAAATCGTGATGATGAATCCGGGATTCTTCACGTCTTCCTCGATCTTCTGACGGATATTCTTTATATGGGCATCGACGCTCCGTTCGTACCCTTCGAATTTGTAACCGAGCGCTTTTTCTACGAGTTCCTCGCGCGTGAAGACCTTCCCCGGATATGAAGCGAGGGTATAGAGTATCTTGAATTCTGTAGGAGTGAGGTTCGCGTTTTTTCGTTTTTTGGTGACCCGGTACCCCTGTCCGTCTATGATAAGCAGTCCGTTGTTGAAGCTCAACGGTTTCAGTGTGTCGGCCTCTTTTTTCTGGGCCCGCTTCAGTACTGCCTGCACCCGGTAGACAAGCTCCTTGGCGCTGAAGGGTTTGACTACGTAATCGTCTGCGCCAAGGGCAAAACCGGTTACCCGCTCTTCTTCGGAAGATTTCGATGTCAGCATGATGATAGGAAAGTCACCCAAATCCCGTAGTGCGCGGCAGACAGCCTCACCGCTGATATCGGGGAGCATAAGATCGAGTATGACGAGCAGTGGAGCGGACTCGGAAGCAGCCCTGATCGCCTCCTTCCCCTGCATGAAATGGTCGACTTTATACCCGGCGTTCTCAAGATAGACCCGTACTACCTTGGCGATCTTCGGATCGTCTTCAACAACCAGTATTCTGGATTGCATGCGGTCCCTTCATATTACAGCCGGTGGTTTCCTCCATTATACTGCCCCAGCAACAAAAATTGAATGCGCACATAACTAAAAACATGCTCTCTATTCATTGCAGTATCCCCCTTAATCTCCCTGTCCGCTATTTTTTCTTTATGTAGAACCGGAATTCACCGCTGTTTTCAGTCATATCCAGAAGAAGGTCCCCTGAGTTTTTCACATACGATGAGATGGTTGATTTCGTGGACGGGTCAGTTGCGATCACCTCAAGGATATTCCCGGATGCCATTGACTCTAATGTCTGCCTGGTTTTCAGAAGCGGTCTCGGGCACTGAAGACCTTTTACGTCAATCACCTGGTCAGGTTTTATTGCTGCCATGTTATACCCCTTAGCGTACTATTTTTATTTGATTGTAATCTTTTTCACTGAAAATAGAAATAATCCTTCAGTTGAAAAAACGTGCCTCCGGCCTTCTCTCTGTCCGGCGGTTCCGGTAAGAAACAGGACTTTGTGCTAAAATACACTCCTTATGACTGAGAAAAAAGGCATTGTTTACCTTGTAGGAGCCGGGCCCGGGGACATTGGATTGCTCACGGTGAAGGGGCTGAGGTGCCTGCAAAAGGCCGAAGTGGTAATCTATGACTTTCACCTCAATGCCCAGATCCTGAACTATATCAACCATGATTCTGAGTTTATCTATGCGGGCAAGCGCGGCGGACACCATACCATGACACAGGATGAGATCAATGCCGCAATCCTTGCTAAGGCAAGGGAAGGCAAGACCGTCTGCCGCCTCAAGGGCGGGGACCCCTTCGTCTTCGGAAGGGGAGGGGAAGAGGCCCAGGTGCTTGCACGGGAGGGCATCTCATTTGAAGTGGTGCCAGGGGTAAGTTCATCGGTCGCAGCGCCTGCGTATGCAGGCATCCCGCTTACGCACCGGCTCTACTCATCGTCCTTTGCGGTCATCCCCGGATACGAAGACACCACCAAGGAAGAATCTTCGATTGACTGGGCACGGCTTGCCACCGGCGTCGGAACCCTTGTTTTTCTGATGGCGGTCAAGAACATTGAGGTGCTTACCCGGAAACTTATAGAAAACGGAAGGAGCCCTGAGACTCCGGTTGCCGTCATACGATGGGGGACGAGGCCGGACCAGAAGACGATTACCGGCACGCTCAGCAACATAGCACAGACGGTAACGGAAAAGGATATCAAGCCCCCTGCGGTGATGGTGGTCGGCGACGTGGTAACCCTGCGGCAGGAACTGAGATGGTATGAAGACAAGCCGCTGTTCGGTCAGCGGATACTCGTGACAAGGGAGCATTCCGGAGGTTTTGAGGAGCTCGAGGAACTGGGCGCTGAGATCATCCAGTTCCCAACCGTCGAGATCGTGCCTCCTGAAAACTGGGATGAGCTCGACCGGGCTATCGACGGGATCAGCAGCTATGACTGGCTCATTTTTACCAGCTCAAACGGGGTGAAATATTTCTTCAGGCGCCTTCGCGAGAGGGGCGTGGACATACGGGAACTCAGGGGCATAAAGATATGTGCCATAGGGACAAAGACATCCGAATCCATAATGCAATACGGGATCAGGGTAGATATGATACCCGAAAAATTCAGGGCAGAGGGCTTGATCGAGGAATTTCTTAGAGAAGGTTCAAAATCAAAGATCAGTCGCACCAAGGCAACAGGACGGGCAGGTAAGGGAAAAGACATGCCTTTGGCCGGAATGAAGCTGCTCCTGCCAAGGGCTGAGGTTGCGCGCGAGCTGTTCCCTGACAAGATCCGTGAACTCGGAGGGGTTATAGACGTGCCGGTTGCCTATAGGGCGGTCAAACCTGAACTGCACGGCAAGAGACTCCGCAGATTCCTTAAGGAAGGCAGGATTACTATAGCAACGTTTACAAGCGCGGCGACCTTTGAGAACTTCAGGGATATTATGGGAGATGACGCTGATGCACTTCTGAAAGGCGTTTCCATAGCCGTAATCGGCCCGGTTACTGCAAAGGCCATTGAAAAGGCAGGGTTGAAGGTTGAGATAATGCCCCAGGAGGCAACGGTCGAGGCAATGGCCGAGGCAATAAAAAAATGGGCCGTCGGGCAATAGGCCTCTTATACTGAGATGAAGTTCGTTGCCATTGCAGAGAAAGACCGTTATGCGACTGATCCGGACCGCCCCCGGTCGATATTTTCAAAGATATTCCTGAGACCGAAATTCATGTTCTACCCCCAGGTGATCTGGATTATTGCTGTTAACAGCAGAAAGGCTGCAAGAGGCATCTACAGCGACCATGACTGGGCTTCAAGCAGTTTTGAAATTGTTTGGGCGCTTGAGAATATCGGTATCAGGATCGAAATAACAGGAATGCAGTCCCTGAGAAAAAATACCGGTCCGGTGGTCTTCATCGGCAATCATATGAGCACCCTTGAGACTCTTGTACTTCCAGGCATCATACAGCCTGTCAAGCCGGTTACGTTCGTAGTAAAGCAGAGTCTTCTGACCACGCCGTTCTTCGGGCCGATCATGCGGTCGAGAGATCCTGTAGTGGTCGGCAGGACAAACCCGAGGGAAGACCTTAGAACAGTGCTTGAAGATGGTACGAAAAAACTTTCTGAAGGGAAATCCATTGTAATTTTCCCGCAGAGCACCCGCTCTGTTGATTTCAATCCGTCTGAATTCAACAGCCTCGGCATAAAGCTGGCGCTAAAGGCTGGCGTGCCTGTTGTGCCGGTGGCATTGAAGACTGACGCCTGGGGAATCGGAAGGTTTATAAAGGACTTTGGCACGGTCGACAGGACCAAAAAGGTCCATTTTGCCTTCGGAGAACCTCTCAGGGTTTCAGGAAGAGGGGCGGATGAGCATCAGATGGTTATCGGCTTTATCCGGGAGAAACTCCGTGAATGGAGCAGGGGAGACAAAAAGTGAATATCAGGAATGAGGATATAAAGGAAATCTCTTCCGAGATACCTGAAGGCCACAGGCACATACGGACTACCATAGTGTTGCACGACGGCACTGAACTTATTTTTCAGGAGGTTGCAGTTGCCAACATGCTCAGGGCCTATGTTACAGTAAAAACACACCCTCAGAAGACTGCCGCACGTCTGCTGGGACAACGGCTGGAACAGAGAAAAGAAGGATATGCAGAGTGGCAGCTCATCGAGGAATGATTCTGTAGCGCTGGAAAGGGGCAGGGGGAAGTCTTTCACCTGAAGCTGGTTTCACTGATTTATTACTGACAGGCATCTTAAAGCAGTGTTATTGTCTGTGGGGGAAACAACGTGTTAGAGTATACCGGTATGCCTAAGAAAATTCTTGTCATTGATGATGAACCTCTCATTCTGATTGCCGTTGAAAAAGCCCTCTCAAAGGTCGGTTATCAGATTGTAAAGGCAGTTGATATGAAAGAACTTGGAGCGGCCCTTAAAGAGGGGCCTTATGACATGCTGATAACTGATGTGAATATGGCTGGAGATACCGTCGAAAATATCATCAGGAAAGTCAGGAAGCATTCTCCGTCAGTCAGGGTCCTCAGGATGAGCGGGTCGTCGTTCAAAAAATCTTCCGACCATTTCATTGAAAAACCCTTCAGGATAGATGAATTGAGAAAAAAAGTCAGAGATATTCTCAATGAGCCTTCCTGAAATCGACACTTCCCTTTTCCTTTTCTTAAACATGCAGTTGCAGAACGGTTTGTTCGATGCTGTCATGCCGCTCCTGACAAAAAATGTTGAGCTCGCATTTTTGCCTTTTATTATCTGGGCATTTCTGAAGGAAAAAAGAAAAGTCTTCATAAATGTTTTTGTTGCAATGCTTGCTGTTGCACTCGCTGACGGAAGCGGGCTTATGCTCAAGAATTATTTTGCGCGGATAAGGCCCTGCCACACTCTCGAAGGGATAAACCTGCTTGTCGGGTGCGGAAAATCTTTTTCAATGCCGTCGAACCATGCCTCGAATGCCTTTGCCTTTGCTGTGACCTTCCTGCTTTTCAGGAGGAATGCGGTAAGCTATGCTTTGCTGGCAGGGGCAGCAGCAGTCGGATTTTCGCGGATATATGTCGGAGTACACTATCCTTCTGATGTTGCCGCAGGAAGCCTCGTCGGCATTTCTGCTGCAGCAGTATCTGTTGTTTTTTACAAATGGGCTGAAAATATCTACAGAGAACGTTCCTACAGCCAGGCCCTTGCCCTGCTGCTGATTCTCGTGAGCATGTTCCGCATCTACTACATTTTGACCGGCCCGCTTGACCTGAGCCCTGATGAGGCACATTACTGGGAATGGTCACGGCGCCTTGACTGGAGCTATTATTCAAAGGGCCCGATGATCGCCTATCTGATCCATGCCGGGACAGCAGTGTTCGGCAATACGGTATTCGGCATAAGGATCCTCGCCGTTGTCCTCTCCGTGCTCAGCAGTTTGCTGTTATTCAGGCTCGGCAGGGAATTATATGATGAGAGGACAGGCTTTGCTGCTGCTCTCCTTGTGCAGATAGTCCCCCTTTATTCCGTATACGGAATCCTTTTGACCATTGATTCTCCTTTTCTGTTTTTCTGGGCATTATCACTCTATTTTTTTTACCAGCTGATAAAGCGCGGATCGCATGAAGAAAGCAGAAGGTCTTTTGATTACTACTGGATTGTTCTCGGCGTTTCAGCCGGTCTCGGAATGCTCACAAAATATACCATGGCATTTTTTTATGTGTCAGCATTCCTCTTTATGCTTTTTGACAGGGAATCGCGGAGGTTTTTTGCTTCTGCCGGTCCCTATGCCGGATTTTTTATAAGCATGATCGTCTTTAGTCCTGTTCTGCTCTGGAATGCTGCCCGTGGATGGGTTACCGTAAAACACACCGCAGGTCAGGCCCATATAGCCGAGGGCTTCGTGTTGTCCGGCAGGTCTTTTTTCGAATTTCTCGGTTCCCAGCTTGGGGTTGTCACCCCCCTCCTTTTTGTGCTTATCGGAATTGCCCTCTGGAAATTGCGGAAGGACAGAAACGGCATGTTCCTGCTTTGTTTTTCTGTTCCGGTCATTGCATTTTTTGTCCTCAAAAGCATCCAGGGAAAGGTGCAGGCAAACTGGGCGCTGACCGGCTATGCCGCAGGGTTCCTGGCCTTCTCTGCCTTTTATATCCGGGGGCTTGAAACAGCAGGCAGGGCCAGACAGGTGCTTGTATTATCGGCACTCCTGCTGTCACTCGTTGTCACGGTGTTTGCACATTTCCCCCACCTGCTGAACCTTCCCCCTAAAATGGACCCGACCATACGGCTGGCAGGCTGGAAGTCGCTGGGCAAAGAAGCGGGAAATATCTATGATGAAATGTCAGGACAGGGACCTGTGTTTGTGTTTTCCGACAAGTACCAGGTTTCGAGCGAACTGGCCTTCTACATGAAAGGAAATCCAACAACCTATTATGTCAATCTCGGACGAAGGATGAACCAGTATCAGCTCTGGCCCGGGTTCGAAGGCTTTCTCGGCCACAATGCCATTTATGTGACTACCGGAGACAAGATGCTCTCTGACGACCTCGGCAAAGCCTTTGCAGGCTGTGAGAGAAGGCTGTTTGATGCACAGAGCAGGAAAAGAACAGTGAAATTTACGATATTTAAGTGTTATGATTTCAGGGGAATTGAAATGAGACCTGTGGAGACATTTTAGTGACGGTTTCTGTTGTTGTACCGCTCTATAACGAAGAAGAAAATGTGCGGGAGCTGCATGCGGGGATGAAGGAAGTGCTCGACGCCATCGGCGAGGAGTATGAAATCCTTTTCATCGATGACGGAAGCACTGACCGTACCCTTGAATACCTTCAGGAACTGCAGGCCGAAGACGAAAAGGTTATTGTGCTCAGCCTCAGGCGGAATTTCGGCCAGACGGCTGCCTTTGCTGCGGGGTTTGATTATTCGAGGGGTGATGTCATTGTGACTATGGACGGAGACCTCCAGAACGACCCTCACGACATACCGAAACTGCTTGCCATGATGAAGGGCAATGACCTTGTGAGCGGATGGAGGAAGAACAGAAAGGACCCGTTTATTTCCCGGAGACTGCCTTCAATCATTGCCAACTGGCTGATCAGCAAGGTGACCGGCGTGAATCTCCATGATTACGGATGTTCCCTCAAGGCATACAGGAGGGACGTTATAAAAAACCTGAAACTCTATGGTGAGATGCACCGGTTTATCCCAGCAGTTGCAAGCTGGTATGGGGTACGGGTCGCTGAGATCGAGACGGTCCACCATCCACGGAAAAGAGGCAAGTCGAAGTACGGTATTTCCAGAACCATAAAGGTTGTGCTTGACCTTATTACAGTCAAGTTCCTCCAGAGTTTTTCGACGAAACCGCTGCAATTTTTCGGTCCCATCGGGCTCTTCAGCGGGACCCTGGGATTTCTTATCTCGCTGTATCTGACCCTTGAGAAACTCATTTCCGGCAGTGACATCGGCGGCCGGCCCCTGCTTCTGCTCGGTGCTCTGCTTATTATCGTGGGCATACAGTTTATCGGCATGGGGCTTCTGGGAGAGATGATGGTGCGCGTGTACCATGAGACACAGAAAAAACCGATCTATGTCATAAAGAAAGTCATTGGCCCGGGCAATAAATAAAACAGCATTCTTTATCCTGAAGCTCGCCATTAGTGCTGGAGCGCTCTCCGTAATTATCGCTAAAACCGATTTCAGGCAGACCGTCTCCATACTCAGAGAGACGAACATCCTCTATTTCCTGGCTGCTGTTGTTCTTTACATTTTGTCCCAGCTGGCTTCTTCAATAAGGTGGAAACTGCTTTTGCCTGAGCGGTTCAAGGTCGGAAAGCTGTTTTCGCTGTATATGATCGGAGCTTTCTTCAATACCTTTCTCCCCGGTCTCGTGGGCGGAGATGTAGTCAAGGCATATTACCTGAACAAGGACGCCAAAAAGGTGAGCCTGACGCTTGCCTCGGTATTCATGGACAGGTATATGGGTTATTTGAGCCTTATGATTATAGGAATTACCGCCTTCCCGTTTGTTTCCGGTTATTTTGGCGGGTCGCCAATAAAGCTGGTGCTGCCGTCCATGTTTGCCGCCTTTGCCGTCGGGAGCTTTCTCTTTTTTAAACTGAAGGCAGGCAAACGGTTCAGGGTGGTCTCCGAATTCTACGAGTATTTCAGCGGCTTGTGGAACAGGAAGGAAGTTATTATAAAGACACTTCTGTTTTCCCTGCTGATACAGTTCCTGAATTTTTCAAAAGTCATTGTCCTTGCAATCGGTATGGGTGCTAAGGTGCCGCTTCTCCTTTTTTTTGTCTTTCTCCCCATTGTTATAACAGTCGCTGCGCTGCCGGTTTCGATCTCAGGGCTTGGGCTGCGGGAGGGGTCTCTCATTGTATTGCTGGGGCTCATCGGCATCGGGCCCGAACTGGCGACCTCAATATCATTGGCATGGTTTTTTTCGATATTTGTCGGGAGCCTTCCCGGTCTGATAGCATATATCCTGCATAAGAGCAGACAGGATTGAACAACAGTATAACGGCATTTCCTGAGTAGATATCTTTGGTAAAGAGAAAAAACAAGAGGATTTCAATATGAGCGTGCATGAAAATAACAGGCAACTGGAAAAAGCAGACAAAAAATTCATCTGGCACCCTTTTACTCAGATGAAGGATTGGGAAAGGGATACCCCGGTTATTATCGAGGAAGGAAAAGGCTGTTTTATTAAAGACATAAACGGAACATGGTATCTTGACGGCGTCTCCTCCCTCTGGGTCAACAACCACGGTCACAGGAAAAAGGAGATCGATGAGGCGATCATCAGGCAGCTTGGGAAGATAGCGCACTCGACCATGTTCGGCCTGAGCAGTGTGCCTGCAATACAGCTTGCCGAAAG
>JBBIUL010000023.1:0-14656 GCA_037440265.1 Nitrospira sp.
CATTAGAAACACCACGAACTATTGATGAAAAACAAATCCTAAAGAAGTCTTTTATATTTTCGGATGTATCAAGAGCATCAATGATTTTCTTTAGATATGCCAATTCAAGAATAATTTCTTTATTAAACCAATTGTCTCGATAGGGAAATACAGGTATGTCTTTTTCAAAAACCTTTGAAGGCTTATAGCTCAATATAAGTTTCAAAAGATGTTTTTGAGCAGACTGCAATTCCTTTTCATTTAGAGGTGTTGTCTTTACTTTTGAAAGGTAGCGAGAAAATGGGTCAACATCAATGCCGATAGAATGCCTTCTGGTTAGAAGTGCTTCAATATTTGTTGTGCCGCTGCCAGAAAATGGGTCGAGAATTGTATTGCCTTCTTTAGAATATCGCTTAATCAACCAACGTGGCAACTCTGGGAAAAATTTAGCAGGATATTTATGTAATCCATGTGAAAGAATACTCTGGTCATAACTTATGAATAAAAATCTATCCTTATCCTTGACTGGCAAGTTTTCAGGGATTTCTCCATCAACCCGAATAATTTTTTCTCCAAATTCGTTTATTATTTCTTTGACATTATCCAGAGGCTGATTGCTAAACAAGGTTGTTTGCAGTAGTTTTCCATTAGATATGCCATTACGTCTGCCATTTTTTTTGGCGACTTTTGCCTTTATCTCATCTAAAGAAATCGGATAAAAAGATGACTGTGCTGATGATTGAGCTATGGTTTGCATTTTTAACCTCGCCAAATTATAGCACTTTTCATAGTTTTATATCATTATTTATTTGATGTGTAACGAGATGGCTCACTTGCCGGGGCACAGACCTGAAATTGAAAACAAAAGGCGGTTATCCCCGGTCAAGTGGAGCCTGGTGTTATGCGCTGTCGTCTTTTTCTTCTTCCATGTTTTCTTTTTCAGATAATTTTTTTATCATTTGCTCCTCTTCTTCATTACGTGTCAAACTGGAGGTGCCCCATTCGGGTTCCACCCCTTCAGTGATAAGATAAAACCATTCAGCGGATATTTGGTCAATGCTGTGTAAATAAGGATATTTTGTTTCCTCCTTGGCGGAGGATACCTTGCGACTATGCTCTTCAGCGCACTCAATGCACACATTTGTCTTGGGCATTGCTCTTAGCCTGTTTTCGTCGATTAATTCCTTGCATATAGCACAAAGCATATTGCACGTAACAACTACCAGCCAATCAATTCATCGTATTGCTTTTGTGAGAGATGAATTTTTGCCTTTTCAAAGTCCTCATATGACATGCCTAAATCCATTAGCACGCCGATCACTTCTGTTTTCTTCCTTTTCTTCGCATATGTAGTTACAATTTTTTTCATGGGATATTCCTTAAGCAATGCTTCGACATTATTGCGGCATGGCAAATAAAGAGAACAAATGTCGTCCAATAACACTTTATTTTGTATTGCAAAGGAAATCGGCATTTTATCTTCGCCGCAAAAATAATGAGTTTTTTTGAAGAAGTCAAAATAGCCAGCGGCGGAATCTTCAAATGTTTCTGAATATCTTAAGGCTATAAACTCCATGAGTTCTTCACGAGTAATAGAATAATTACCTTTTTCAAGAGTGAATAGGTCTGCAGCTTGTAATAAAAAAAACTTCTTGCCTTCATTGTCGGGCAAAGATGCTAATTTCCTGTCAATATCGTCGGGGTAGCCCCGCAACTCCTTACCGCGCTGAATAATTCGGCTCGTTAGGGACATGTGCATTCCTTGATTGGCCTTATATTATTTATTGTGAGCATAACAGGGGCCGCTGAGCGACTGCGACGGAGGCGGGAAGCCCACGCAGTTGTGGGCTGGTAGCCTGTAGGAGCAGTGCGCTCCAGTGGCTTGATGGGCGGCCTCTATTAGAGGACGCCCAGCGAGACGCTGGATGAAGCGCAAGTTCAGCGGCCCCTGATGGGGCGAGGCTTCCTTATTGTCGTTCATGTCCCTGCCCATTGTTTTTCTGTTATCGTGGGCGGGGACATTTCTATATCCTCGCCCCATCTATTAATATACCAACTGGTCTTTTATTTTTTTCATGACAGTAATATATCACAAATCATGACATTGTTAAATAATTGAAATCCTTTTAAATCAATCGTATATAATTTGATCAGCTTGGTATTTTATGGTAATATGGACTAAAAACCAGGTTGGTATATTATGGGAAATTTGGCAAAAGGCACGTTTAAGATTCTTCCTGAATTCCAGGAGTTCCTTTTGCAACGAAACCTTGCATCTGAAAAAAATATACCTTTTCTGGCATATTGGGTGAGCCGTTTTCTTGCTTTTTCTCAAAAGCATGACTATAAAGCGACTGAATATCTTGAATCTGCTGTCCTGGAATTTCTTGATGCCCTGCGAGCAGATAAACAGATACTTGATTGGCAGCCTCGTCAGGCTGATGATGCAATTAAACTCTATTATTTCCATTATCTCGGCAAGTCCGGCGGACAGCGATATGCCGGCTCGCCGTCTGATGATGTCCCCGGCTTATTAAAAGAGACAAAGCGACTGATAAGGCTCAGACATTATTCTTATAGTACTGAACGCACCTATCTTCAATGGATTGAACGATTCCTTGGCTATGTGATGCAAGCGTCTGGAAAGAAAATCATTGCTGATATTTCGGCAGCTGATTTCAAAAACTTTATAAGTCATCTTGCTCTTAAGCAGCGAGTGTCAGCTTCAACGCAGAACCAGGCATTTAATGCAATTCTGTTTCTTTTTCGGAATGTGCTCGGGAAAGCAACGGGTGATTTATCCAATTCAGTCAGGGCAAAACGCGGTCAAAAACTTCCTGTTGTGTTTTCAGTGGATGAGACAAAGAGTCTTTTTTCACATATGACCGGCAAGCCTCTCATGATGGCAGAGCTGCTGTATGGTTCAGGGCTGCGCCTCATGGAACTCGCCCGACTAAGAGTTAAAGACATAGACTTTGATGCAAACACTATTTTCGTCCGGAGCGGGAAAGGCGATAAAGACCGCTCGACCGTTCTTCCGGCAGCCATAAAAAAACGGCTTAGAGAACATCTTAAAGACATTAAGGCTCTGCATGATAATGACCTGAAGCATGGACATGGCGAAGTTTTTCTTCCTGATGCACTGATGCGTAAATATCCGAATGCTGGAAAAGCATGGGCATGGCAGTATGTATTCCCCTCTTCAAAGCTATCAATTGACCCTCGCAGCGGAAAGATTGGGCGCCACCACATCAGTGGTACAACGATACAGGATGCTGTAAAGAATGCGTTAAATAAAGCCGGAATTCCAAAGCATGCTTCTGTTCATACTCTCCGCCATAGCTTTGCAACTCACCTGCTCCAATCCGGAGTAAATATCAGAGAAGTTCAGAGCCTGCTCGGCCATAAGAATGTTGAGACGACGATGGTCTATACTCATGTCCTAAGAAATATGTCGAATACCCCAAAGAGCCCGCTTGATAGTCTCTACGATGCTAAAAGCTGATAGTCGAACCCTAAGAGCTGATTTCAGGGCAGGCCTGCCTGCCGAAGGCAGGCTACCGCCGCAAAGCTGCAGCTCCCCGGAAGCGGCAGCATAAAGTGGTTGAATTCCCCTCTTTGTCTCTCTTTCAGACGCATGTCTGATAACGGGATCAGAATATGAATAATGAAGACTTTTGCCGATCCCTGAGATAATTCTAAAGAAACAGCCGGGAAGTGTAAAGAAATTTTTTACGGAAAAAGATCACTGGTATCTTTGTTCAGAAAACTGCATATTCGGTATTTTTATTGTCCTATAATGCCCCCTAAAGTTTTCCGATAAAACGCCGATAGTATAAGTGCAGAGGTGCGAAGTCTTTTGCATGGCAGAGATCACGAGAAGACTGACAGGGAACAGGACAGCATCGATCCCGGTTTTAAGTGATTTTTTGTAAAGAACGTTCTGTAGGCAGCGAGGGCTGATGGCAAAAACGAAACCGAGTATCCGTACCATAACGGTCAGAAGCATGATCAACTTCCTGCTCATTGCAGCGGTCGTTCTGCTTATTATCGTCGGGATCGGCTTCCGTGTCATATCGTACCGCGTCATCGAAAGCAAGACGCTGGCGGTTGCCGAGGTCATTCTCGCCGGACTGACTGCCCACATGAAGGCCGAAATCATGGACAGGAGCGATTACTTCCTGCGGAAGATCAAATCTCTCCATGAGGTTGACGGCCTTGCAATCATACGTTCGCCGGAGTTGCCCGACCAGTTCGGTCTCGGAAACGGCGCTGTCCGGAAGGATGATGAGGCCATAGACAAGGTCTTTGAGACCGGCAAGCCGGTGTTTCTCATGAATGAATTCAGCAGCAATCCCCATGTACGCGCCCTGATCCCGTACATTGCCTCAAAAGAAGGGCCGTTGAACTGTCTTGAGTGCCACCAGGTGAGGGAAGGGACAGTGCTCGGCGCTGTTGATGTCAGGCTCGACCTCTCCGTATACCGGAATCTGGCATTGGGACTGATGTCGTCGATCGCATTGCTGGGCGTGGTCTTTGTGGTGCTCATGTGCGTCAATACCTTCACGATCATCCAGAGGCATGTAAAAGACCCGCTCGATACGCTTGTGGTCAAGGCAAAAAATGCATATTTCAGCCAGGTCCCGCTGGAACCCGAGGTTTTTGCGAGCATGGAGTTTGAGGAGATCGCCCGGAAGTTCAATATGTTCAATACCGCAGTGCTGGCGAACCAGACCCTCATTAAGGAGAAGAACCTTGAGCTGCTGACCATGAACGGCGAGGTAGAGGAAACCCTGAGGCAGACGATATTTACCATGGGCGTTGTCGAGGAGCAGCGGTCGAAAGAAACCGCCGACCATACAAAACGGGTTACCGAATACTGCAGGCTTATTGCAACGAAGCGCGGACTGCCTGAGAGGGACATTGACCTTATCGTGGCAGCGTCACCGCTGCATGACATCGGAAAGCTGGGCGTGCAGGACGCGATTCTGCAGAAACCGGGTAAACTGACGGACGACGAGTATGAGATCATAAAAAATCATACCGGCATAGGCTATGCCATGCTCCTGCACTCCAACCGCGATGTCCTGAAGGCAGCGGCGGTCATCGCATATCAGCATCATGAGAAGTGGGACGGATCAGGCTATCCTCTCGGCCTTAAGGGAGATGGAATCCATATCTACGGCAGGATTGTGGCGCTTGCCGATGTTGTTGATGCACTGTCATCAGACAGGGTGTACCGTGCAGCATGGTCTGACGAAGAGGTTATAAATTATGTCAGAGAGCAGAGGGGAATGCATTTTGATCCGGTGCTTGCAGATATCTTTCTGAACAACACTGAGATATTCTTTGCAATAAAGAACCGGTATCAGGGCCGCCCCGGCGTATACACCGCGTTGCACCCGGTACCGTCGGTGGCCACAGAGCCAGAGCTTCAGTCCTGACGGTCTGGCTGCACGTACGATTTGCCTCACAATATTCATCCGGAGATATCGTCTTTGCCAGCACGATGAACAGCTGAACATTGACGAAAACACGGGGCAAGCATGCCGTGGGCAGGTCATTTTCAGGGAAGCAGTAAAGATTCAGTCTTTTTTCTGTTGAGGAAAATTCTTCTCTGCTTAAGAAATGCCAAAACCTCCGGTAGCGAGGGGATGCCGGTCCTGCCGCCCATTTTTGTGCATTTCATGGCAGCAACAGCAGAGGCAAACAAAGCGGTGCTCTCAAGGTCCCAGCCCTGAAGCAGTCCGAAGATATACCCGCCATGAAAGACATCTCCGGCGCCGGTGGTGTCTACTGCTTTCACTTCAAAGGCAGGCGTCCGGAAGGATTGTTCTGCCGAGGCGGTCAAGCTCCCTTTTCTGCCGCAGGTGACGGTGAACACCCTGCAGCCGAGTTTCCTGCGGGTCTTCTCCAGTGAACGCAGGGAAGAGCCGATGCCGAGGTCTTTTGCGAACTCTTCCGAGGCAACAACATAATCAGACATCCCTGCAAGCTCGAGCATCCCGGGCCGCACCCGGCCGGCATCGAGCATGACCGGAATCCCGAGTTCCCGGGCCTTTTTTGCAGCGTACAGAGAGACATCCTTCATGAGTCCGTCAAGCAGGAGGAAACAGCTTTGTGTGAGGAAATCACTGCCGAGTTCCCTGCCCTGCAGTTCTTTGCCAGAGGGACGTTTCCAGAAGATGGTCCTTTTGGCAGTTTTGGATTCTATAACAATGAATGCGAGCTGGGAGACCGCCTTGTTCCTGCGGAGGAGCCCCCTAGCATCAATCCCTTCAGTCAAAAGCGACTGCCTGATTTTATCTCCGGCCTCGTCATCACCAATAATCCCGTGGAACCTGCAGTGCATCCCGAGCCGTGAAAGCGTGACGAGCGCGGTCGCCACTGGACCGCCCCCCTGTTCGAGCCACTGCAGGACCTCTTTCTTTGTATCAACGTCAGGATATCCGTCAATCAGGGCGAGGTAATCGAGCGAGCATTGTCCGATGCCGGTAACGTGCCGGGGATATTTTCGCTTATTTTTTTTCAAGGCCGAGCCTGCCCTGGAGGTTGTCGATGAACTGGCGCGCGGTTCTGCCCGAGTAATTCCCGTGCTCATGTGCCCACTGCACGGCCATATCTTTGAGTTCTTCCTTCCGGATTCTGATCTTCCTGATCAGCGCATAGTTCGACACTATCTCCATATAGGCGGTCAGGTCGAAATGAGTTGTCCCGAGTCTCAGGCCGAACCGGTCGCTCAGAGAGGTTTTTTCCTCGAGGGTCTCTGAAGGATGGAGTTCGCCGCCGGAATATTCCGGCAGATTGTCTTCAGTCCGCTCAGGCATGAGGTGCCGCCTGTTTGATGTTGCGTAGATGAGCATGTTCACAGGCCGTGCCTCGAGGCCGCCTTCAAGGACCGCCTTGACCGGGATATAGGAACTGTCGTCCTGCTCAAAGGAAAGGTCGTCGCAGAAGATGATGAACTTCTCATCCCTCTGCCTGAGGATTTCAGCGAGTTCGGGAAGCCGCAGAAGGGATTCTTTCGTGACCTCGACCATCTTCAGCCCCTTTCTGCCGTATTCGTTCAGCAGGGCCTTGACTGACGAAGACTTCCCGGTCCCTCTCGGTCCGTAAACAAGGACGTTGCTGCAGGGAAGACCGCTGAGGAACTGCTCGGTATTGGTCCTGAGCGCAGCTGTGACATGGCCGATCCCCATGAGTTCCCTGAAGGTGACCGGGTCAGGTGAGGCAATCGTCTTAACGGCAAGCCTGCTGTTCTGCGTATAAACCCTGAACGCCTTGGATGCAGAGAAGGTGTCAGGGGTGATCTGCGGGGAAATCATGCCGGCAATCCGCCTGAGCGTTTCGTTCAGAAGCCGCAGTTCCCTGACGAGGTCATCCATGGATCATTATTGTAAAAAAGCCCTGCTGAAATCAAGTCAGCAGACCGAGACCTTTTTCCCGGAAAACCCTTTTTTCAGCGTTGCGACAACCCGGGCAATGAAGTCGCTGTCAAGCCATCCGGAAAGCTGCATCTCCCGGTAGAGTGCAGCGGTCTTGTACGGGTAGTTCATACTGTCGATCAGGATGCTGTCGGCATAAGGCGAGACAGCCTGAATGATTTTGTCGGGGTTCATCGGCAGCACCGGCCCGATAAACACATAAGTCCTTATCCCTTTTTCATGGAGTTCCTTCAGCGCCCTCAGCCTGGCAGCGACCGGCGGTGCGTTCGGCTCAAAGGCCTTTCGCACTCTTTCATCATCGGTTGTTATGGTCAGACCGATGTCGATGTCTTTGAATCGGGCGATGAGATCTGCGTCTCTCAGCACAAGCGGGGATTTGGTCAGTACGTCCACGGGGAACTGGTGTTCAAGGAGGACTGCAAGACACTGCCTCGTCAGCCGGTATTTTGATTCAACCGGCTGATACGGGTCAGTGACAGAGCTGAGCATCACCGTGCCCCTGCGGGCCCGTTTAAGCTGCCTGCGGAGCACCTCCGGCGCGTTTGCCTTTACGTCGACAAAACTCCCCCATGGCTCTCTGTGACCGGTGAATTTTTTCATGAATTCGGCATAGCAGTACCTGCATGCATGGGCACAGCCGGTATACGGGTTGACGCAGTAATCGACCCCCGGGATGCCTGATTTTGAGAGCAGTGACCGTGAGGCTACTTCCCTTATGAGCATCTTCATGGACTATTGTAACACCTCTGCAACCAGAGCGTCCTGAGCGGTGCATGATGAAGAATGTCAAGGTGAGCGCAAATGGTGCTATAATAGCCTCCAGGAAATATCCCATGCGGGGATCAAAACAGCTGTTTCTGCAATGAGGCCCATGGGATGTTTACTGTGTAAAGCGTGTCTTTGACGGTTATACAAAGGAAGGGGCATGAATAAGAATAATCCTGTAGATATCTATTCCGGGATAAACCCGCTCGGGCCGTCGAACAAGGTGAAGGCGGCGATCAGGAAGGGGATCAAGCATATCAGCGGCAGCCCGGAAGGCAGCGCAGAAAAACTGAAAAAACTCCTGCTGTCTTACTACGGGATACCCGGGGAGTGTCTGGTGTTTTCAGGCGCTCTGAGAGACCTCCTCTGTCAGGTTACTAAGACATTCGGACTTCGAAAGGCGCTCGTGCCGGGCCCAGCTCCTCATTGGTATGAAGCTGCGCTTGAAATGTCCGGTGCATCGCTGTCAGTGATACAGGCGGACGGGAAAGACGGATGTCCAGTTCCTGCTGAAGCGGTCAATGATCATCTGGACGGACATGATTTCCTGCTGATTGCAAATCCGAACCGCATTACCGGCCGTATGCAAGATGATATTGAGGAGACCATAACCCGTGCCGCTGAAAGAGGCCTTGCTGTTGTCGTCGATGAATCACTGATTGAATTTACCGGACAAACGGGGTTTTCTGCTGAGCGGCTGAGGTCAGACCATATTGTTACCCTGCGGACAACGGCAAATTATTACGGCGTCCCGGGGCTCGAACTTGCCTATGCCGTATCGTCTGCCACGACCGCGGCGAAACTTCGGGCATCAGGCTGCTTCCCGGTGAATGTCCTCGCTGTTGAGGCGGCAAGGGCAGCCCTGAAGGACAAAACATTCAGGGGCCTGACAGAAAAATATCTCGACAATGAAAAAAAGGCCATCATGAAGGCGCTCCGGAAGATAAATCAGATACAGGTCTTCGAATCCGATGCCAATGTCCTGCTGATGCGGCTGCCTGTCCCGCCGGAACGTGTCTCCGGTGGGCTTGCCAGGGCAGGCTTTTCCGTCGGGGAGTGCACAGCGTTTGCAGGCCTTGCCGGTCCATACCTGGGGTATTCAGTGCAGAAGCATGAGTATAATCTGAAATTCGTAAGAGTGTTACGCCGTTGCCTGGAGGCCTGCCTGTCCGGCAGACAGGGGTGAATAGCCGACGGAATGCAGGAATGTCTCCCCTCTTGCGCTGAGCATTTCCAGGAAGGCATTTACCACGTAGGGATCGAACTGGGTGCCTGCATGCTCTCTTAATTCAGTCTCTATGATGTTCATTGGCAAAGCCCTCCGGTACGGCCGGTCTGTCATCATGGCGTCAAAGGTGTCGACGACCGAGAGGATCCTTGCCTTCAGGGAGATCTCTTCCCCCTTGAGACCGTAGGGATAGCCGGTCCCGTCAAACCGTTCATGATGCTGGACAATAATGTTCCTCACCCCGTCAAGGGTCTCGACCGGACCGAGGATGTCGTCTCCTATCTGTGGATGTCCCTTGATAAGGCTGTATTCCTTTGAGGTCAGTTTTCCCTGCTTCTGGAGCACGATGCTGTCTATGCCTATTTTGCCGATATCGTGGAGGATCGATGCGTGTTCAAGGATCTCGAGTTCCCGGTAGTCAAGCCCGATATGGTGTCCCAGCTCGAGCGCGAGCAGTTTCACCCGTTCTGAATGGCCTTTGGTAAAACGGTCGTTTGCCTCAAGCGCGTTGACGAGCGACTGGATTGTCGAGAAATAGTTGCCCTTGAGCCGTTCATACAGGCTGGCGTTCTCAATGGCGACCATTGCCTGGTTCGAAAGGGTTGAGAGTATTTCCAGCTCGTCTTCTGTAAAATAACCGCCGTCTGTCTTGTTCTCGATCAAAAGCGCACCGACGGTCTGTCCCTTCATTTTCAGGGGAACGCCGATGAGCGAACCATGCCGGGCGTCTCCTGCCGAATCGCCGTTGTTTGACGTACTGATGATGAGCGGTTTTCCCGTATTCAGAAGGTTGGAATAATACGGGTTGAACTCGAGCGAGAAATCATTCAGGTGTTCGGAGCCGAGGCCGCGCTGATACTGGAGCGTTGTCGACGGCTTTCCGTCATGCTTGATATGCAGGATCACTTTTTCTGCACTGATGAGGTCTGCGGTCGTCCGTATGATGATCCGCATGAGCTCTTCCGTCTCTATGATGGAGGTGAGCATCCGTCCGATATCATTGATGATCTTCAGGCGGTCGACCGCCTTTTCGAGCGAGAGGTTTTTGCTCTTGATCTCTTTTGAAAGCGAAGATATTGCCTTGTTGGCGGTTTCAAGCTCCTTCAGTTTGAGCTCAAGACGGGAGTTGAGTCCCTCTACCTTGTTCTTGTGTTCAAGCTCGAGTTTTATCTTTGAAAGCTCCCGTTCTTTCCCGATGTTTTTCTTGTAGAGCTGGTTGATCTCAAAGACCATTTTATTGAAGGCAGAGCCGATCGAGCCGATTTCGTCTTCGCTGCCGACTTTTACCGTTGCGTCCCAATTGCCTTTTTCAATATCCCTGATCGTGGTCAGCAGGTTTTTCAGCGGGTTCATGATGAAATGGGAGAACAGTATGCTGAGGACCAGAGACACGACCAGGACAATGATGATGCCTGATATGGCGAGGAGCCGCTTCAGGGACATCATGGCGGCAAAATTCCTGGACACATCCTGTTTGATATGGATAATGCCGATCATGGGCTGACTGCTGTTATGACATCCGTAGCAGTCTTTCTGATTGGGGATGTTCTTGAAAAAGCTGACGGTCTTTTCGTCAGAGAGGATCGGGTGGTTTTCCCTGAAGGTGTTCTGAAGATAATCCTTTGATTTTGAGCCGATCTCAGAACTTTTTACCGACCTCAGGATGGTGCCGTCGACAGAGAGGATCCTGATGTCGAGTATCTCCCTGTTCCTGCCGATGTTCTCTATGATCTTCTGGACATCCTGTTTTTTTCCTTCCTTCATGCTGTTCTGAATGGACCGTGCTATGAGATCGCCTATGAAGGCCGAATTCTGCAGGGTGTCGTCAAGCATCTTGTTCGTCTGCATCCTCAGGAGGACCGTTGTGACAAACCCGACAGAGAGCATGATGGTGAGGGCTATAATAATGATAATTTTAGTTTTGATTATCATTGCTATCTTATTTTAGCAAAATATGTGCCTGAAAAAACCACAAAAAAGACCTCGCCACAGGGGATTGGGCCGTTAATGTTGGCTTTTTCACGCAGTCTGGTTGAAAACCCGCACCATAAAGGGTGATGAATCAGGTTATTGAACGCTGTTTTATAGTAAAATTAGTGCTATGACAAAACCGATGGTAGTTATTGTGGGGAGACCCAATGTGGGCAAGTCAACCCTGTTCAACAGGATGACAGGGACCCATGCTGCTATTGTTGAAGACATCCCCGGCGTGACAAGGGACAGGAACTATCTGGACGCTGTCTGGGAGGACAAGGTCTTCATGGTGGTAGACACCGGCGGTTTTTATCTCGACCCGCCTGAAGACATTTTCATCCAGGCGAGGGAGCAGGCCATGTTTGCTGTTGACGAAGGGGACCTGATTATACACCTCCTTGACGGCAAAGACGGGCTGACGCCTGCGGACATGGAACTGGCCCGCCTGCTGCGCGCATCCGGAAAGAAAGTTGTCTGGGCGGTAAACAAGGTTGACGCCCCAACCAGAGAGGACAGGCTGTATGATTTCTACCGTCTTGGTGCGGAGGAACTCTGGCCGGTCTCTGCTGCAACCGGATACGGGTATGAGGAATTCATGGAGAGGCTGGCTGAACTTCTGCCTGACTATCGTGAAGAACAGGTTGATTATCCGAAGGTTGCGGTGGTTGGCAGGCCGAATGCGGGGAAGTCTACCCTGGTGAATGCACTGACCGGAAAGCAGCGGATGGTCGTCAGCCCGGTGCCGGGGACCACGCGCGACTCCGTTGACAGTATCTGCACCTATCACGGGAAAAAATATGTGCTTATCGACACCGCAGGGCTCAGGAAAAAGGGCAGGATCGGCTATTCGATAGAGCGGTTTTCCATGGTACGGGCGGTAAGGAGCATCGAGCGGTGCGATGTGGCGCTGGTCATCCTTGATGCGAGCGAGGGCATTACCGAACAGGACCAGCGGATTGCCGGAATCGCAAAGGACTACGGCAAGGGGACTATCTTCCTGCTGAACAAATGGGATTTGGTCGGGAATCCCGAGGAGTATTTCAAGGAACTGCTCGGTGAACTGAACCGCAGGATGTGGTTTTCACAGTATTCGCCTGCAATGACCGTTTCAGGACTGGTGAGGAAGAGGATTACGAAGGTTTTCCCGGTCATCGACAAAATTATCCTTGAACGCAAAAAGAGGATTCCGACCGCAGCGCTGAACCGGTTTTTCAGGGACGTGGTCGCCGGCCTCCAGCTCCCGATGTACCGGAGCAGGGCGGTGAAACTGTATTACATGACCCAGGTCAAGGGCGAGCCGCCCGCCTTCGTGATCTTTGTGAATTATCCTGAGGCGGTCAGGGATTCCCATCTGAGGTTTATTGAAAAAGAGCTGAGAGGGCATTTCGGGTTTGAGGGCACACCGCTGAAAATATACATCAGGGCCAGGAGACGGGAGAAAAAAGGATGAGCTTCTTCAGGGTCATCGGAAGAAGTTTTGCGGATTTCATCAGGGATGACGGGCTCATGCTCGCTGCCTCGATGTCATATTTCTTTATCATGGCGCTGATACCCTTCTGTCTCTTCCTCATTACCCTTTTCGGCTATTTCCTCGGCCACTATCCCGAGTTTTATGATTTTTTCACGCTGAGGGTCATGAACCTCTTCCCTGCCGTGACCCATGAGATCACTGATGAGATTGTCAAGCTGATATCCTATACGGGGATCGGCAAGTTCAGCCTGGTCCTCTATGCATTTCTGTCGTATCAGCTCCTCGGTTCCCTTGAGAATTCGCTGAACGTCATCTTCAAGGTGAAAAAGAAGAGAAACTTTTTTGTCTCCGTACTGATATCGATTGGCGTGATTACGCTGATCATCGCCCTCCTGCTGACGTCTTTTGCGGCTGCATCGATAATCCCCTTTCTGAAGGCCCTGAAGGCATATCTGCCCATGCTCAAGATCGGCAGGATAACAGAGTTCATCATCAGGTTTGTGTTGCCTTTTGTCCTGGTTTTGTTTACAGTAGCCCTTATGTACGTCATACTCCCGAAGACAAAGGTGCGGCTCGGAGACGCAGTGAAAGGGGCGGTGTTCACCGCCATTCTCCTCGAAGTGGCAAAGCATGTCTTTACCTGGTATGTGGGTTCGGTTGCTGCCTTCGGCAGGATCTACGGCCCTCTGACCGCTTTTATCGTATTTCTTCTGTGGGCCTATTATTCATCCAGCATCCTGCTGATCGGGGCCGAGATCGTCCACAACCTGGGCGGATCGCGGAAAACATGAGGTGACATATGCTTGACCTTATCGGTAAGATTGTCGAAATAGGGACTGCAGAGACTTCATATGTCGGGAAACTCATAGAGGTGAATGAAAACGAGGCGCATCTTGAATCTGAATTCGGGTGGATAGTTGTGCCGGTAGAGAGAATAGCCTACATAAGGGAAAAAGTCGAAGATTAGAACTGTTCCGGTATAAGCCGGGGTGCCGGGTAAAAACTTTTTTATGACTCGATCAAACTCTAAAAGCGGGGAGGAGCAATTGTGAAAACAGGATCTCGAAAGTATCTGATGTTGATTGCTGTTGTAACCCTTGTCTTTGTTGCGGGTGCCATGTTGCCTGCTGCTGCAAGAGAGAGTTTCCAGGCGGTGGTCGACAACCTTAACATCAACAAGAATACAAAACTGCATGTGAAGGAATACTGGAAGGGGATTGAGGGGCAGGAGGTTGTCTGGTCCGGTGTTGTTGTCGATGTGAAGGGCGGCAGGGGCAAGGCACAGGTCATGGTCCATAACAAGACGAGACCCTCGGTGAAGGGATCCAATATCATTATCATTGTGCACGACATCTCAAAGGCTGCAAAGCTCAAAAAGGGGCAGAACATCAGGTTCAAAGGTATGCTGCACAACTATTCTCAGGGGAGAGGGGGAGGTATTGTGATAACCCTGAGGGAGTCCGACATCCTGTAGCTTACGCTTCGCTGTAAGTCATGGTGATTTCTTTCCCAGGTCACCGAGTTCGAACTGAACGACCGATACTGCGGTGATGGCTGCTGTCTCTGCACGGAGGACCCTTGGGCCGAGGGTGGCAACCGTGAAGCCATGTTCGGCAGCAATGGATATTTCTCCCGCGGTAAATCCGCCTTCGGGCCCGGTAAACAGGGCTGCCCGGCCTGCGCCGCTGTATCCCGCCAGGAGATCAGACAGGTTTTCTCCGCCTTCCTCCCAGAATATGATGCCGTTTTTGAGACGGTTTGCATGCAGTGTAAAAAGGGCTTCAAACCGGACAG
>JBBIUL010000024.1:0-14146 GCA_037440265.1 Nitrospira sp.
TTGTTTCCACTCTCTCGTGAAAATTCCAGAAGCGAACGCGCAATATTTCTTGCCCTGTCAGATTCCTGTTCAATCTGCTTCAATAACTCAAGCTGATATTCTTTATCAGCAGCGTCCATTTCCTCAAGGAGTATCTGGCTTGATGAATAAATATTGGAAAGCGGGTTTACCAGCTCATGGGCTATGCCCGAAAGATAGGTGCCGAGTGATGCGAGTTTTTCCGTATGTATAAGCTGCTTCTGCCGGATATCAAATTCATGGGCCATAAAAACCGATATCTTCTTCAATGACTCGTTGATCAGGGTTATCTCTTTGTCAGAAAGCTCTACAGAATGCGGTTCATGAGTCCCTTTTGCAATATTGCTGATGTGTTCTCCGATCTTTGCCAAAGGGTCAAAAACCGATTTCGAGATGACCCGGTATAAAACTGCTCCGGATACAAGAATCATTATCAATGAAGTAGCAATCGTTAGAAGTGACAGGGCAGCTGCACCGACTCTCATGGAGAAATAAATAATCAGAGCGGCTGACATGAGACAAAATGCTGCTACCGACACTAAAATTTTATAGCGCAAACTTGAGGTTGTGTTCGGCATGCTTAACTTTAACACTAACTATTGCAATTTGCAACTATCGAGACAATGTGAGGTGCTTAAGTATGTAATGCTACGAATTAAGCGTTATAGCCTGCTAAAACCAACTCGGTTACTTCATCGATGTTTTCAGCAAATTTAACGGCTACATCGTTCAGGACTTCCTCAGGCAAGTCATCGAGGTCGTCCCTGTTTTTCATGGGCAGAATGACTGTTTTAACCTTTGCCCGTCTGGCAGCGAGTATTTTCTCCTTAATGCCCCCGACAGGAAGCACCCTCCCGGTGAGGGTTATTTCCCCGGACATGGCAACATCTTTTTTTGCAGGACGACCGGTCAGCAGTGAAATCAGTGCAACGACAATCGTCAGTCCGGCAGAGGGTCCGTCTTTCTGAATTGCGCCGGACGGTACATGTATGTGGATATCGTGATGTTCAAAAAAATCGTCCGGAATGCCAAGACTGCCGGCATTGCTCCTGATATAACTAAGCGCAGCCTGGGCTGACTCCCTCATAACGTCTCCAAGAGAGCCTGTCAGCAGGAGTTCTTTTTTGCCCTTCATCTTCGCTGCTTCAACAAATATTATCTCTCCGCCAGATTCTGTCCATACGAGGCCGGTTGCAACACCTACGGTGTCTTTCTCCTCGGCCATGGCAAAATAGTATTTTCTGTGGCCGAGAAAGTACGGCACTGTTTCAGGAGTTATAGTGATCTCCCCTCCCCCTTTTTTCGACTGGACAAGATCTCTTGCAACCTTGCGGCATATGGAAGCAATTTGCCTCTCAAGGTTTCTTATACCCGCTTCATTTGTATATTCCTGGATTATCTTGAAGATAGCGTCCATCGCAAAGACAGGGGGATTCCCGAATAGCCCTTTTTCGCGTATCTGTTTGGGGATAAGAAAACGGGAGGCGATCTGTGCCTTTTCTTCCTGGGTATAGCCGGAAAATGAAATGACTTCCATCCTGTCTCTGAGCGCGACAGGGATGTTGTCCACAACATTTGCAGTAAGAATAAACATGACGCTCGAAAGGTCAAACGGGACATCGAGGTAATGGTCCACAAAGCTCTGATTTTGCTCAGGGTCAAGCACCTCAAGGAGCGCTGAAGCAGGGTCCCCCTTGAAATCGTGTCCTATCTTGTCAAGTTCATCGAGGATGATCACCGGATTTGCTGATTCGACTCTGTGGATTTCCTCGATAATCCTCCCGGGCATTGCCCCCACATAGGTCCTTCGGTGCCCCCTGATCTCTGCCTCGTCTTTCATCCCGCCAAGAGAGATCCGTGAAAATTTTCTTCCGAGCGCTGTTGCAATTGACCTGCCGAGGGATGTTTTGCCTGTCCCCGGAGGGCCGGTAAAACAAAGTACCGAACCCTTGGTGCTCTTTACCTGGAGTTTTTTCTCTACTGCCTGCTTCACGGTATTACGGACATCATCGAGCTTAAAGGGCTTTGCAATGTAATAAAAAGCACCCTTTTTCATGGCATCGATCGCAGACTGTATAGTTGCATAACCGGTAATCATGACGACCTTCGTATCCGGGTACTTCATGCGTACTCTGTCCAGGATGTGCATGCCGTCTATCCCGTCCATTCTCAGGTCGGTTATGACAACATCGAATTCAATATTCTCGAGCAAGGCAAGGGCTTCTTTGCCGTTAGCAGCGACAGAGACTTCGTATTGCTCCTTTACCAGTATATGCTGAAGGTTCTTTCTGGCAATCTCCTCATCATCAACAACCAGGACTACGGGCTTTTTGTTCAGTCTCATTATCTTAACAGCAAGGTGTTCAAGAATTCTTTCCTTGATTTTGACAAGCCCGAAGTGATTCTCGTTTAGTATCTTCTCTGCATTATTGAGATCAAGGTTGTCTTCGGTTTTTTTGTTCCACGGAAGCGAGGCAAGATAATTAAGGTAGGTAACGCCAATCGTGTATTCTGCCGAAGACTGGCCGATCTTTGAGAGCATTTCAAGCTCC
This sequence comes from Nitrospira sp., assembly GCA_037440265.1. GTDB lineage: Bacteria > Nitrospirota > Thermodesulfovibrionia > Thermodesulfovibrionales > UBA6898 > JBBIUL01. Next base: position 2,571 of record JBBIUL010000024.1, read on the forward strand.
TGCTCTGCGATTTTTTCAATGCTCCCTGGCATCTTCGCAGCACTGACAATCTGCCTGAGCTCCTCAATATTGGCTGCCTGCTGATTATCTTCTGATTTACTGAAAAATCCCATTGCCCCGAATGTTATATAACTTATTGAATATCATAATAAATTTTAATTACTCTACCATAAACAGCTACTCCCTGCAAAGAATCTTCTTGTTGAAAACCGAACAAAACCATTTGTTGCATTATGCAATTGTCTGATATTTATCTGCATCAAGCAAGATTATTCATTTATTTCAATAAGTTTTGCTCATATCAACCTACAATATTGCATATTGCAACAATTCATTGTTTCGGTTAATATTTTAAGCGCAATGATTTTCATTTATTTTCAATAAGTTCCACCAATAGAAAAGCTGGCACGCTATTTGTAATATCTTTTTTCAAAGACTCAGAAAAAGGAGGATAAGAAGATGAAAAGGTTACTGAAAAAGTTTGAGGCCACAATGATGGCAATAGCTTTTGCAGAAGCAGGAGAAGTGGAAACAGCCAGAGAGTTCCTGAACGAAGACAAACCGAGAAAAACTGACAGACCTTCACAGCACAAAAGGGTTAGCAAGAGAAAGGAATTACGGGCCGACTGATAACACGAATTTTTAAACGGAGAACTGTTATGAACAAGCTGAAAAAAATAATGAAACAGATAGAGACCACACTTTCAGCAGTGACATTTGCAGAGTCCGGCGAGTTTGAAACTGCAAAGGAGATCCTGAACAGGAACAGAAAGGTCCTTCTCGGACTCTGCAATCATGATGACAAAGTTCTCAGATATGCAGTCAATACATGCAAGAGAACAGATGCAGACCTTGATATCCTTTTTATCAACAAAGGCAATCCCGCAGACGAAGAAGCGCTCAGGAATATCAGGTCAGTTCTCAGCAAAGAAGGCATTCACTTCAGCATTCATCAGAGACACGGGGACCTGCGTCAGGAAATCATTGATTACACTCAAGACAGAACAGAAATAATTTTCGTAGTGGTTGGGCCTTCAACAGCCGCCAATACCCTTACGGGAAACCATGAAAATACCCTGTCATCATCATGGGGAAGACTACAATGTCCCCTTGTTATAGTAAAAGGAAACAGGCTGCCCATTGGGGCCTAAACGATTGTACCCTTTTTCCTGTATACTATAAGCATCGACATCTTATCAGTAATAGAAGTCTTATTCATCTGAAGATTGAGTTCACGGGATGTTGTACAGTAATAAAGAAACCTCCTGAAGGATTTGTGCTTTGTCAAACGCGAGATCGAACAAGCTTAAAAAGAGTCTCCTGTCCGTAATAGAGCTTCTGTGTCCTTTTAACGTCAGGTATTTCCAGATCGGCATTGTCATTACCACGGCATTGCTGCTCGGACTGGTCATTCTGCTCGGCTGGATATCAACAAGAAAGATAAAAGACATCGTCATAGCAGACTTCAACGAGCAGCAGCTCCTCCTTGCAAGACATGCATCAAATCAGATAGAGAACAGCTTTGCAATTCTTAAGCAGGAACTTCTGATCTTAAGCCTTTCACCGGCAATCCAGTATGCAGAAGAAGTTTCAATCTTAAACCGCATGGGGATAAGTTTTGCCAGCCTGCGCGAGCATGGGACACAGGAAATAAAATTTCTGAATTACAATACCGGTAATACCCATATTTTCGATTACCAGGGGTACCGGATTCTGCGCAACAAACCGGATGAGGAATATTACCTTGACTGGTCCAGATCTGAAAAGAATAAGGGACATGTTTTAGTAAGTGATATATCACCGCAGGTATACATTGACGGAAAGCTCAAGCAGGTTATGACCATAGCCACCCCGGTATGGCAGGAGTCGACAGATGAGCTGCACCCTGTTGCGACACAGAAGTTCTCCGGTGCCCTGGTTTTCTCGATTGATGTTACAACGCTCGCCGCAAGGACGACAAAAAGCATCCAGTCAGGAAAGACAGGGTATGCCTGGGTAATCGACAGCAATGCAAAGTTTCTCTATCATCCTGTCGAAGATTTCATCGGCAACAATGCCTTCGAAGTCCGCCACAGGCGGATGCCGGTCATCGCCTTTGATAAAATCAATGAGATTCAGAAAGAAAAGATGCTTGCGGGCCTTGAAGGGACCGGGAGCTATACTTCCGGCTGGCATGGCCACGAGGAAGGCGAGATCAAAAAACTCATTGCCTACAGCCCGATACGTCTTGACGGCGGGAGCGTCTCCCGTGTCTGGTCCGTTGCTGTTGTAGCGCCGGTCAGCGAAGTCGAAGGTGCGATCCATTCCATCTATGTCCGTCAGTTCCTGTTCCAAGGCATCGTTTCCGTAGGAATTCTCCTCGGCGGAGCCACCATATTCTTCCTTATCGTCAACTGGTCCAACCAGCTCGGCCAGGAAGTTGAAAGACGCACAAATGACCTCAAGAAATCGGAAGAACGCTATAAATGTCTGATAGAGAACGCAGAGGACATCATCTTCACCGCCAATTATAACGGTGAATACATGTCTATAAATAACTATGGTGCACAGGTGTTCCGGAAGAAGCCCGAGGACATTATCGGCAAAAGAATGACGGACATCCTCCCTGATGATACCACCAGAAAACAGATGGCCATGATCAAGGATATTTTCGGTAATGGCATGAGTCAGCAGCTGACCTATTCTGTTGAACTGGACAAGTCTGAACACTGGTTCAGCACGAACCTCAGCCCGCTGGTGGACGAAAGCTGCGGCATCTTCGCGGTCCTCGGTATAACACGAGACATCACGCACCGAAAGAAGATCGAAGAACAGGAATTCTATTACTACACTGAAAAGCTGGCATCATTGGGCACCCTGGCTGCCGGCGTTGCCCACGAGATCAACAATCCATTGGCAATCATTCTCGGACATACCGACCTGCTTCTTGACAAGGCGGAGAATGGCTCCCGGCTGTACAAGAGCCTGAAAACCATTGAGCGCCAGGGACTCAATGCCAAAAGGATCGTTGAAAATCTCCTGAGCTTTTCGTCTTTTTCAGAGAAAAAAGAAGAGGAATGGATCGAGATAAACAAGAATATAGAGACAGTGCTTGCAGTCATCGGTGACACGCTGCTCATCAACAACATCAGCCTCATCAAGGACTTCTCTGACGATCTCCCGAAGGTGAGAGGCAGTTCAGAAGAACTCCAGCAGGTCTTTTTTAATATTATCAGCAATGCAGTCCATGCCATGAAAGGCGGAGGATCGCTGACGGTCATCACTCAGGCTGTTGAGGATCGGAAAAAAGTGCTGATACAGATTGAGGACACGGGCCGCGGCATCAAGGCTGAAAACATGGCAAAGATTTTTGACCCGTTGTTTACGACCAAAAAACCCGGCGAAGGGACCGGGCTTGGCCTTTCAGTCTCCTACGGGATCATAAACAAATACAAAGGGACGATTACCTGCAAAAGCATAGCGAAAGAAGAAGTATCGGAGGGACAGCCTCACGGCACGACGTTTACCATTATCCTTCCCGCAATCTCTCTTGATGACCTTTCCGAAAACAAAACACCGCACCTTGACGCTGATATCGAAACCGCCCTTTCAGACGGCCTCACCAAGTTTTCAGCCTGGAAGGTGATTAAATCTCCCGGGACATGCAGTATGCCCCGCGAGCCGCTTGCCGAAAGGGAAGATTCATGATAACCATGTACTGCCCAAAAAAACTTAATGTCTTGTATCATGCTTTCCATATCATGTATTATGTAACTGTCCAGTAAAAATAAGGAGCAGATGCCATGCAGGAAAAAATATTAATTGTCGATGATGAACCTGATATGCTCGAACTGCTGAGCATGATTATAACTGAAAAGACTCCGTATGAAGTGATTACTACCAACAATCCGCTTGAAGTCACTGACATTATAAAGGGTAATACTTTCGACCTCGTCATCGCAGACCTGAAAATGCCCGGCATGGACGGCATTGAACTCCTCGATTCGATCAAGAAACTTTTCCCGGACCTCACCGTCATTATCATCACAGCCTATGGCACTATTGAATCAGCGGTTGAGACAATGCATAAGGGCGCCTTTGACTTTATCACAAAGCCGTTCCGCAAGGAGCAGATACTCTACACCATCGACCGGGCACTGAAATGGCAGCAGATGCAGAAAGAGAACATCATGCTGAAAGAAGCACTCTCAAAAAAAACCGGGGAGCATCAGTCAGGGCGATAGTGCTCCTTCAGGAACTCCTCCCTAAACCAGACAGCCATTGCATCGTTGATTAATGCCATATCCAGCTGTTTTGTAAAGACGGTCAGGCGGCCGAGAATATCGAGTTTTTTCAGGACACTCTCTTCCTCATATTTTGTGATCTTTGCCTCAATAATGCTGCCGGTCTTTTTCACGGAGAAATCCAGCTTCCGAAGGATATCATGTATGAGGACCGCCCTTCTCATCCTCCTGTCGGGAGATGCCCCTCCTCCCTTGAAAAAAAACTGTATATAGTTGTCATTGATGTTGCTTCCGGCATAGGCCTCGACTGTTGAAAGGTGGTACCCAAGCCTGATGCTGAAATTCATATATTCTTCAGATGCCATGGCAAAGCTTTTCTCATACAGGCGGCCCTTCTGCGATGCTGATGGAATCGCTTTGGCTCCGGTCGGCTTCGGACCCGGCCATCTGACGCTCAGCACCCCTTTCAAAAATGAACTGAGCGGTTTTGAACGTATATTTGAAAGGCTGATTTTCTTATATCCTTCCTCAACGCCGTTGCCAAGATCTATAATCTTGACCTCAAGCGGTATTTCCAGCTTTAATGACAGCGCGTCTCCTCCCTTCACCTCATCGCGGTCACTGATCTTAAACATCTCGGACATTGCCTTTTCATGCGAAAACCGTGTGATGTCATGGAAGGTTCTGCAATGCTCAGGGCTAAAGTTCTCAGCCGCAGGATCCACGAGATTCAAGGGGACAACCTTTTTCAGGACTTTTCTTAATATCTTGAAAAGCGGGGTATTCTTGAAATGCTCTTCGCGCTTTGCAGCAGCATCGATGATCTCCTGCACCTTCCCTTCATAGATATTGGAATTGATGGCATCAACGGTGATTTCCTGTCCTTCTGCAATAACTGCAGTTGCCGTGTTCGTGTTAAGCAGGGTCGGCACCTGGAACTCTCTGGACAGAGAAGCCATGTGTCCGGTTGCACTGCCTATATCGGTAACGATCGCACTCGCCTTGTCCATAACCATCACAAACCGGGGGGAGGTATGACGGGCAACCAGAACCGCACCGGGCGGAAAATTCAGGAGGTCGTCATCCTTCCGGATAAAATATGCCTTGCCATAAGCAACCCCTTTGCAGGCAATCGTCCCTTTATTCAGGAGAACCCTGAACCCTTCGACATTTGTAGGCACGCTCTTGACCTTCGTGGACTTGCTGTAAATTCTGAGCGGTCTGGCCTGAAGAATATAGATCTTCCCCTGCCTGTCGATTGCCCACTCTATATCCTGGGGTCTCTTATAATGCTTCTCGAGCGCAGATGCATACTCAGCGAGCGTTAAAACCTGCTCTTCATTCAGACACGGCCGGTTTTCCATATCCTGCGTAACCGGAATCTCGCTGACCCCCTGACCTTCGGACATGCTGATCATGGTCTCCTGAAAAGCACCTTTTTGCTCAAGGATCAGATGATTGTCTTTTGAAACGAGATAGGTATATGGTGAAACCTGCCCATCAACCGCAAAAGTGCCGAGTCCCCAGACAGAGTTGATTATTATTACGTTGTTATTCATGTCATTCGGATCATGTGAGTACATTACACCACTTACCCTGGCATCAATCATCCTCATGACGCCGACAGACATGACCATATCGTCTTCGGTAAATCCCCGCGTGCGGTAATAAAATATCGCACGGGGAGTGAAAAGACTTGCAAGTATTTCCTTGTATTTGTGCAGCAGGAAACTGCTCCCGGTTACGCCGAGCGCTGTTGTATACTGACCTGCAAAAGTGAATTCACCGTCCTCCTGAACAGCACTGCTTCTTACAGATACTCTCACATCTTCACCGTGCCTCTCGATAATCTTCCGGTAAGAGGCCAGGATGGATCCGGATAATGTCCCGGGAATTTCTGCCTGAACAATCAAATCCTGGATTTCCCGGCTCAGCCTTTGCAGTTCCTCTGCATCAGTAAGGTCAAGCCTGTAAAGCTTCTCATTGATCCGGGCAGTCAGATCGTTCTGTTCCATGAAATACTTGAAAGCATATGCAGTAATAGCAAAACCTTCAGGCACCGGCAGATGCACCCGGTTCATAACCTCCCCGAGGTTGGCATTTTTTCCACCGGCAACCGGGAACATCTCTTTGTCGATATTATCAAGCGGTATGGTGAATCCCGATACAGGTATCTGCGTCTTTTTGCTCAGGACATGCTCAACTTCAGAGCGGATCCTGGTAAAGGAATCGTAAAGCAGGGGATATTTGCCTCCTGAAAGTTCATTCAGGTTATAAATAATCCTGTAGACATTCTCAGAAATGTTTGCAACACCTGAGTCTATAAAATGGCGGTCAAATAAGAACTCGCCGGCAAATTTCTCCTCCATGTCGGCCATTACCTCGAGCACCTTGTTGTTGCCTGAAAGCAGTTCCATAAAATGGCCGTATTTTTTGCGGAGCAGTTTTTTGTCTTCGCTCTGTTCGTAAGAACTCTTTGAGGCCTGCCTGCGTTTGCGGAAAAAATTCAAAACCATCTACCACACCCTCTGTTCGATTGTGCCATGCACAATTATTGTAACCCAAAACAGGGATTCATTATCACATTAATTTCAAACAGGAAGGATATATACAACAGCTGTTTTTCTGAACACCTGCCGGCTCAAAGCTTCACAATACTGACCTATACCTTGAGGTACCCGTTATTGCATCACGATGATCAGATATACCAGCAGAAAGAGTATTACCATAAGAACGATGGTGCCGATCGGCCAGTGCTTGATGATATCGCCGGGATAAATCTCTTTTTCCTTCTTTATCCTCGCCTGTATTGCTTCCCTCTTTTCAGGCACGGCAAACTGAAGAAGCACGGTATCCGAAGCTATTTTGAGCACCGCAAGAGGATTCCTGCTCGCCCACCCAAGGGATGAAGGGATAACATCAAAGACCGTCCTGCTGACCCAGGAACCGAATTTCGTCATGGGGTTGTTTACTACCCACATGAATGCCTTTGCGCCTTTTCGGTAGAACCAGTCGGCATCAAGGTTCTTCGCCCGCATCTCTGCAGGGAAGATCCCGGAACGGAGGAGAAATACGTATGCCAGCGCACCAAACAGCAGCAGTTGTGTTGTGGTGACAACATGTGAAGCAGTATACGGCTCGAAATCAACAGGAAAGGGAAGCAGGCCGTATAACAATCGGGGGAATACGCCGATAAAAATGCACAGGAAAGCAGTTATCCCCATCGCAATAAGCATGTGGACAGGAGCTTCTTTGGTGCGAATCCCTGAGTCATGCGAAAAAAAGGCATGGAAAGGCACTTTAATGCCGGCATGTTCAAGGACGCCAACCGAAGCAAAGAGGAGCATAAACCATATGACAGTCATCCCCCCCATCGCCGCTGATTCCACCACCATTGATTTTGTCACAAACCCGCTGAAAAGGGGAAATGCCGAAATGGATACAGCACCAACGATGCAGAATATGGATGTCAACGGCATGCTCTTATAGAGACCGCCAAGTTCCGTACATTTGCTTTTTCCTGTCCTGTATATTACTGCCCCCATGGACATAACAAGGAGGGCTTTATACAGAATATGGGCAAACACATGCGAGACCGTCCCGTTCAATGACAACTGGGTACCGATGCCGATGCCGACGACCATATACCCAAGCTGGTTGATAAGACTGTAGGAAAGAACCTTTCTGAGATCGTTTTCGACAACTGCAAAAAATATGGGGAATACCGTCATGGTCGCGCCGACCCATATCAGTATTTCAGCACCTGGAAAGGCTCTTGCAAGGACGTACACAGCCGTTTTTGTTGTAAAAGTCCACATAAATACGCCGCCGGTTGCCGTTGTCTGAGGATATGCATCAGGCAGCCAGGCATGAAGACCGGGGAAAGCGCAGTTCAACCCGAACCCGATCAGTATCAGCCAGGAAGCCAGACCTTCAAGCCCTATATAACCGAATTCAAGCGATCCTGTCTGATATACATGGATGATGATTCCGGCGAGAAGACAGAGACCGCCGAATATATGCACAAGGAGATATCGCAGCCCCGCGGCAGATGACTCTTTTGTTCTTCGCGCCCATACCAGATATGTTGCGCTGAATGCCATTGTTTCCCAGAAAATAAAAAGGGTCATCAGATCTCCGGCAAAGACGATTCCGAGTGCAGAACCACCGTAGAACAGTGCTGCAATATGCTGTGAATCTTCTTTTACATGCAGGGAAAAGAGCAACGCAATGAATGTTATGAGATGATAAATATAACCAAAAAAGATGCTGAGCTTATCCACCTTGCCGAGAATCAGATTGTAATCGAGAAAACTGACAGTCCAGTGAATCCCCTCAGGGGTATTCAGAAGATTTGCAAAACCAATAAACGGCAGGGCCAGCAGGTAAATGCTCTTCAGCTTTCCCCTGAATACAGGCAGCAGCAAGGCTCCGATGATAAATACCAGTGCAGGAGGAAATGAGTTAGTCATAGTAATCTTCCTTCCGCTTTATTATCGGCCGCAGGATATGCTTTGCTGCCAAAATCATAAAGACGAATGCCACAAATCCAAAGCTTGCATAAAAAAACGGATATTTTTCCCAAGTAAAAAATGTATGTTTATGGATAAAGAGTTCAGCAACAGTAAACAACCCGGTAACTATATAAAAAAGCCAGATAAAACCTTTTACATTTCTGGGATTGTCAAAAAAATATTTCTTCTCCATTCAGGCTCTCCTCATATCGTCATCAAGTAAATAATTACAAGGTATATCAATGCTGCTGCAAAAACTAAATAGAAGACTGTTTTATATCCCGGTTCAGGTTCATGACCGAGTTCCGTTATCTCTTCATGTTCTTTTTTCATATCAATGCCCTCCGGTTACAGCCGCCACAACCAGGCTTGCAAGTTCAAGAAATGCCGAGGGCATGAAAAAGAGTATTATTGCCCCGGTGGCTGTCAGAACAAGCGGCAGGACCATAATTGCAGGCGCTTCGCTGAAAGAAGAGTGCGTACCTTCAGGAGCATGGTGGGCATCTGCATGATGTGAATCATGGTCAGGTGACGGTTCCTTGAAGAAAGCAGAATACACGATCGGCAGAAAATAGCAGGCATTGAGTATCGTGCTTGTAGCGATGATAACGAGTATCGGGATTTCCATAGCCTCAATCGAACCGAGCGCAATATACCATTTGCTGATAAAGCCTCCGATAGGGGGGATCCCAATCATCGACAGCGCACCAATGGTAAAAGCCCCCATGGTAAAAGGCATCTTCCTGCCGATGCCGTCCATCTGGCTTATTTCAGTCTTATGCGCTGCAACATAGATTGCACCTGCGGTAAAGAAGAGTGTTATCTTGCCGAATGCATGAAGGACGATATGCATTATGCTTCCGGTAATGCCGGATGGTGTGAGGAGCGCAACGCCAAGCAAGACATATGAGAGCTGGCTTACCGTTGAATAGGCAAGCCGCCGCTTTAAATTGTCCTGTTTCAGTGCGATGATTGATGCGACGATTATGGTAAAAGATGCAAAGTAGGCAAGCACTGTCCCAAGGCCGAGCTGCGCCATGAGATCAACTCCAAAGACATGGAGCACAACCTTGAGTGCAACAAATACCCCGGTTTTCACAACAGCCACTGCATGGAGCAGCGCACTGACAGGAGTTGGTGCAACCATAGCAGCAGGCAGCCACGAATGAAGAGGCATCATTGCTGCTTTTGTTATGCCTGCCATATACAGGACAAAGGTGATTATCAGCAGGGTATCGCTTACCCCTTTTTCTCTTACCCCATACAATATTCCCTGGTTCGAAAAATCGAGATTCCCGGTGATGCTAAAGGTGATCAGGATAGCAGTCAGCTGGAATGCTACAGAAGTTCCAAGGAGATAAGTCAGATACCGCTTTGCTCCCCTGAGGGCCTCCGGGGTTTCCTTGTGTGCAACCAGGGGAAAGGTACAGACAGTTATAATCTCATAGAAGAGGAACGTCGTAAACATATTTGCAGAGAATGCAACGCCGATGGTTGCTGACAGGGCAATTGCAAAGCAGATGAAATATCTTGTCTGGGCATGTTCATCAAGCGCCCTCATATATCCAATGGAATAAAAAGAGGTGATAATCCAGAGGAACGAAGCGGTGAGTCCGAAAAAAAGTCCCAGCGCATCAACCCTGAACTGTATGATAAGACCAGGAGCGATAGTGATTAACGTATACTCGATAACCTTACCGCTCAGGACTGCCGGCAACATAGAGAAGATAATGCCGAATTTCACCAGCCCTGCCAGTATGGTCCATGATTCCCTTAGGTTCTTCTGCCTTTCTCCGGTAATGAATATCAGCACCGCTGCTGCAAGGGAGGCGCTTATCGCCAGTAACGGCTTAATCGAAATAATGCTCTCCACGTCTTAAAAACCCTCCGGCACAACATATTGTATGATTGATGAAATAATGTCCCCGCTGTAAAAACCAAGAACTGATATCCCCGCTGCCATGACCATTACCGGGACCAGCATGCTTAAGGGGACCTCATCTCTCGAGCCTTGAGCTTCATGCCCTGCGTGCCTGAAATAGACGATTTCCAGTATCCTGAAAAAGATCACGGCATTTATGAGACTGCTGAACAGCAATGCTCCGGCAAATACCCACTTCTGGGCTTGTATGGCGCCAAGGAGCAGATACCACTTGCTGAAAAACCCTGCAGTCGGCGGGACACCAATCATCGACAGGGCAGCGATGGTAAAAGCGGCCATGGTATACGGCATTTTTCTGTTCAGTCCGCTGAAATCGTGTATATTTCTCGTGCCGGTTTTATACATAATGGCGCCTGATACCAGGAACAGGCATGCAACCATAAACGCGTCATTCAGGAGATGGAGCACAGAACCGGTAAACCCGGGTCTGTTTGTTACGCTTATTCCCATTACAATATAGCCCACCTCTGCAATGAGGATATATGAGAGGATTCGCTTGAAGTCTGTTTGCGCTACAGCCAGTATGGAACCGCTTATAATGGCAGCAACAGCAGACCAGCCAAGGATGGTGGTCATCGGCAGTATCTCGGTTGCAAACCGCGGTTCAAACAGGCTGAACATGATCCTGATCATCACATAGGCGCCCACCTTTGTCATGGTCGAGGCCACAAAAGCGCTGACAGCAGATGGTGCATGAGTATACGAATCCGGCAGCCACCGGTGGAGCGGGAAAAACGCTATCTTTATTGCAATCCCCACCATAAAAAACGCAAAGGCGCCGAGGACTACCTTCGACTGATACAGGTCGGGAAGGAGAAGCTTGAGATCAGCGAGGTTCAGGGACCCGGTAACAATATAGAGATACCCTACTCCAAGCAGATAAAAGCATGCCCCGAT
>JBBIUL010000025.1:0-13821 GCA_037440265.1 Nitrospira sp.
CAGACTATTACATCGGCAAAGATGTAGATGCGATTCTGAATGTGCTGTTTGATGAAGACGGGTTTGGAAGCGTCAGGCTCAAGGCAGCCGAGCATCTCGGTGAGCTTGGAGACCCCCGTGCAATCGAGCCCCTTCTGAACTACACATTTACCCACGAGGTCATTCAGAAAAAAGTTCAGGAATCTATCGCCAGGATACACAAGAAGAACTTTACCATGGAATGCCCGTACTGCGCCGAGATCATCAAGGTCCGTGCAAAGATCTGCAAACACTGCAATAAAGACCTTACTGCTTAATTGTTCTTTTTGGGAGGCCATGTTGTACATGGCCTCCTCTTCTTCAAGTTGTTTCATTATTCTATAGAATCTGTTTTCTCAGATCTCCTGCCAATCTTTGCCGATCAGCTCTTTTCATTCATATTACAGGCGCATCTTCAGGACCTCGCCTGATTTGTTGCAGCAGCCTGGATGCATAAGATTTTCATGATAGAATGTAGAAAAGATCCTCATCCGGAGAAAGACAGTGGCATCAAGAAATCCATTCTCAGCAAACAGAGGAATTACCCGCAGGGATTTCCTGAACGGAATACTTATCGGCTCCGGCGCACTGCTGCTCGACCTTCCGTCACCTGCTGCGCTCTTTGCACAGACAGCTGGATGGAAAGGGTATGGCGGTGTTGGCGACTACGCTTCCTCCTCCGGCAATACCGAAGAAGTCGTCAATATCTTCGACAATGTCGTGAAGGGAAGATATGACCGGATTCCGGATGATGCCGAAGACACCGGCGAAGTCTATGATTTGGTGATTGTCGGCGGCGGTTTGAGCGGTCTCGGCGCTGCCTATCAGTTCAGGAAAAAAGCCGGGAAAAAGAAAACATGCCTTATCATAGAAAACCATCCGGTCTTTGGAGGCCATGCAAAGAGAAATGAATTTCATGTTCATGGGCAGAGACTGATCGGCCCGCAGGCCTCAAATTCATTTGTTGCGATCAATCACCCTGATGTCCCCGGCTATGAATTATTCGAGGAATTGGGGGTGCCAAGACATTTTGATTATCAGCCGCTCAGCCCGGAACTCAGGGGAATGCATTTTGACAGAACAAATTACGGCTTTGCCCTCTGGCATGATATCTCTCCAAACGTCGGCTATTTCTTTGAAGATGCCGGAGATGCGCAAGGGCATTGGGTATCGGACCTTTGGGGCCGCAATCTTGAGGGCTCTCCGTATTCACCTGAGATCAGGCGTGATTTGATTTCCTGGAGGAATGACAGCAGAAGACATTTCGGTTCTGCAGATTACCGGCAGATGCTTGACAGCATGACCTACTCAGATTACCTTTTGAGGATAATGGGACTGCATCCCGATGTAGCGAAATTCGCAGACCCTATCCTCGCAAGTGGCCTCGGTCTCGGCTCTGATGCCATCTCTGCATATGCTGCATACCAGATATCCATGCCCGGGTTCACTGGCTTTACCGGAAGGGGCAGGGAGAGGCGGCTCGAAGAGAGCACTTGGCATTCTTTCCCGGGAGGAAATGACGGGTTTGTCCGTTATCTGCTTAAAAGCCTGATACCCGGGGCAATTCAGGGAAAAAATACTTTTAACGATATCCTTAACGGCCGCATCATTTTCTCTGCTCTTGACAATCCGGGAACCACCGTCAGGATGCGGCTCAGTGCAATGGCGGTCCATATAAAACATGATCTGCAGCCCGACAAATCAAACCATGTTGAAATCGCCTACGTGAAATCCGGCAAGGTATTCCGTCTCAGGGCCCGTGCTGTTGTCATGGCATCCGGGAGCTGGATAAACAGAAAGATAATCCATGATCTTCCCGATGCCTATCTGGAGGCCCTCGGAAGCTTCTCTCATTCTCCGGTGCTGGTCGTAAATGTCGCGCTCACAAACTGGCGTTTTCTCTTTAAGCTCGGGCTTACCGCCTGCCGCTGGTTCAGCGGTTTCGGATATACCTGCAATATTCGCCGGCAGATGCTGGCGGGAGACTACCAGCCTCCCCTGCACCCCGACAAACCGGCTGTTCTCACCTTTTATGTGCCCTACTTTTTCCCCGGACATCCCGCAAAAGAGCAGGGAGACAGGGGCAGGAGAGAAATGCTGTCGTCAAGTTATGCGGACTATGAACGGAACATCATACGCCAGATGCAAACACTCTTTGGCAGTGCAGGCTTTCATGCAAAAAAAGATATTGCCGGCATAATACTCAACAGGTGGTTATACGCCTATCTGAATCCCGGGCCGGGTTTTTATTTCGGGAAGAACGGGATGCCCGCTCCCCGCAGCATTATCAGGCAGCGTTACGGACGCATTGCTTTCGGTCACTCTGAACTGGACGGACATCAGAACTGGACCGGTGCCGTAAAAGAAGGGAGCCGTGCAGCCCTGCAGTCGCTTGAAGTCACGTAAGGAGCCCTGCAACTCACTCAGGAAATTCCCCTGTCCTGCAGCTGATGTTCATGGTGAACAGCGGGACGGCGATCACAAACAATAAAATCCCATGCCACATGATCAGCAGTTTTACTCCTGCAACGGTGATGAGATAGAAAGACGTCACCAGCGTTCCGACAATGCTTCCAAGCGTGGAAAGGGCGTACAATGTCCCTACGGTCTTCCCTGATGTATGCAGACTGCATATCATCAGTTTTACCGTGTACGGACTTACCATGCCGAGGAAGATGGAAGGGACAAAAAACAGGGCCATAGAAGCAAGGAGCGGGCTGAGACGCACCCCCAGGTCCAGTGTAAAAATCATATCCGATATCGGCTCGCCATAGAGCGGGAAAGTCAGAAAGAGGATCCCCGGCATACAGATTATGAAAGCCAGTTTTCTTGTAGAGGGATTGACATCGGCTATCTTGCCCCCCAGATAATAACCGGCCGAAAGCCCTGCCAGGAAGACACTGATCAGGCTTCCCCAGACAAAGACCGAGTTCCCGAAATTCGGTGCAAGCACCCTGCTGCCGAGCATCTCAAAGGACATGACCAGTGCGCCGCAGATAAAAACGACCAGTTTTATGAACATATCGATCCCCTTACATTATTCAGGTCCTGATCTCGTCTGGCGGTATACATTCACCGGCGCAAAATCATCGGTCAGGACTTTTGCGTTATGCACATCATATTCAGTGTGATAGCCATAACAAAGGCAGATTTCCTGCAGGTCTATATCGAACCGTTTCTCAGCATGGATTGTTTCGGCCCTTTTCGCAATATCCTGCATCTCTTTCTTGCCCTTTTCAAGTGATGCAATAAAAATAAAATTATTTGATTTGCGTCCCCGGAAGATGTACAGATGGGGAAATTCCTGTTTATAGGTGGCAATCATCGAATCGAAGAACTTGTTCCTGAACGGAGAGGTAATATTGGAAACAACCACTCCGCCATCATGTAATTTTTTCTTTATCTCCCTGAGGAATTCTGCCGTTGTCAGGTGGAACGGGATATAATCGTTCTGATATGCGTCGAGGAATATGATATCGTACTTGCCCTTTGCCCTCTTTATAAATATCCTGCCGTCATGGAGATGGACCTTCATCCTCGGGGTTTCATTAAAGGAGAAGAATTTTTTTGCGACATCAAGGATATCAGGGTCTATCTCTGCAACATCGACTGCAGCATCAGGATAATACCGGTGGAAGTACCTCGGCATTGCGCCGGCCCCAAGACCGACAAACAGCGCGCTCTTCGGATGCCGGTCCATAAAAGCAAGAGATATGAACGAAATCCTGTAGTATTCAAGCAGGAGCTTGTCGGGGTCATGAACGAGAATGCCGCCCTGAAGATAGTCTCTCTTGCTGTTGAAGATATACCGCTCACCGCTTGTGCTGTTTTCGATCACTGCAATGAACTGGTAGAGCGAGTTTTTCTCGTAGAGCTTCCTTTCAGCGGCCTCGGCCACCCTGATTGCACTGCTGAAGCAAACAGTAACAATAAAAATGATGGGTATAATCTGATGCTTGCCCAAAATCTGCCCCGCCTTTATTTTTTCCCCTCGCTTTTCAAAAGACTTGAAGCTCATTTTTTTATACATGAT
Organism: Nitrospira sp.; assembly: GCA_037440265.1. Lineage (GTDB taxonomy): Bacteria > Nitrospirota > Thermodesulfovibrionia > Thermodesulfovibrionales > UBA6898 > JBBIUL01. The sequence goes on from JBBIUL010000025.1 coordinate 4,052, forward strand.
CTTGTTTATATATTGCAGTATCACGACAAAAAAAACAATGCAAACTGGGTCTGAATCAGATTGAGGATTTTTTTAGTACTCACGTATAATCTTCCGTATGCAGAACATTATGATTTCATTCGGGCTCATCATCCTCACCGGGGTGCTGTTCAGGAGGTTTAAGGTCGGGGCCCTTGATGCTGATACGATCAGGCTCTCGATCAACGCCCTCGTGCTCAACATATTTCTGCCGGCGCTCTGCATCCATACCCTTTCAACAGCCAGTATTGATACAGAGGCGTTTCTCGTTCCGGTAACCGCCTGGATCACGACAATCATTTCACTGCTTCTTGCCATTTTGGTCTATTCACTGCTGAAACGGAAACTGCCCATGAAGCCTGATGAACAAGGGGTGCTTATTTTATCAGCTGCCTTTGGGAATGTTACCTATCTTGGACTGCCGGTACTTACGGGTCTGTACGGGGCAGAAGCAGCAAAGTATGCCCTTTTCTATGACCTTCTTGCCACGACCCCTATCCTGTGGCTCCTGGGAGCGTCAGTCGCAGCGCATTACGGTGAAGGGAAAAAACTCAGCGTTCGGGAATCCCTCAAAACTATTTTTTCTCTGCCGCCGCTCTGGGGCATCGCTGCAGGGCTGATGCTGAACTGGACCGGTCTGCATCTTCCTTTCTATGTCATGAAACCGCTCGAACTGTTCGGGGGTCTCGTCGTGCCCCTCATGATCTTCAGTATCGGGCTCGCATTATCAATGCCGCGGATTCAGCATGCCTACATTGTCATCCCTGCGGTCATCATAAAACTGGGGGTAGTCCCGGTGATTGCCCTTATCTCGGCGAAGCTCCTTGGCCTTACCGGTGAAACACTCGCAGCCTGCTTTATTGAAGGGGGCATGCCCACGATGGTGCTCTCGCTTCTTATCGCCTCGAAGTTCAGGCTCGATGTCCGGTTATCCGCATTCAGCATTGTCATAACAACAATACTGTCGTTCTTTACGCTTTCCTTTATAGTCTATCTCACCGGATTTCTGGGAGGGTAAATGCATGAGCGGACTGCTCCGGACAGAAAGCAGGACAGTTCTCCCCTGAGGAGAGCTTAATCCTCTGACTGGTCAGCCTCTTTCATGATCTGGTCAGAGGGCTTTGCAAGGGCCTCTTCCTGTTTTTTCTTCATTTTTTCTGTCTTTTCCCTTGCACCAGCAGCCATCCGCTCGCGTGCCTTTTTTCTCGCCTCTTCCTTGACCATGAAATCGCCTTCCCCGAACATAGTAAAGCGGAGCCATTTGAGTGAAAATTTCAGCAACTCAAGCTCGTCAGCAGAGATCTTCTTGACCACATCAGGTTGTATATCATAGGCCTCGAGGAAACTGCTGTTAAAAACAAAGTCCCTGAACATCTCGAGGTTTGAGCTTACCATAAAGAAAAGGTCCAGAGACTTCTGGCTGAACTCAACCATGCCGAGCGTCTTTGCCTTCAGCACCACCTCCATCCAGTCCTTGTTCATTTCGTCATAGAGGTCAGCCTCCTGGTCAGCACGCCATTCGTCTATGGTCCATTCTTTCGCTTCATTATGGCCAAGGCAATGGTCTTCCTTAATCTTAATAAAGAAATCCTCACCCTGCTTCCCGGTATACTGCTTCATGATCGCCATCCCGACAGGATAATATCTGCAGGTGACCGGACGGTCTGTATACACCGTACATCCCTCAGGAGTAACGAACGGGCATGACCTCTTTTCATCCTCCTTCATTTTCAGCACCACAACCGGAAGCGGGGTACCGTCTATTGAACGGGGGACAGTATGCTCCATCAGAAAATCGTAATAAGACATCCCAAGCCTGTTCTTCAGCCGGTAAATATCATACGGGGTCAGGTTGATCCGAATGCCGCTGCAGCATGCTGTAAAACATCCTATCCCGGGATAGCAGCGGAAGGTAATCTTATCCTTGCGGCCAAGCTGTTCAGGGACAATAACGCTCTTCTGAAGCTTCTGCTTGACCTCTTCCATCTTTTTGTCGAATTCTTTCTGATCAAAAGCCATGCTCACACCCTCAATGTATTGATTATTTCAAGGTTAAACGCGATACCGTTGGCAGGTAAAACGCTGTTTCTATTATAACAAAAAAGCCGGTTCCAAAACCCTGGAACCGGCTTTTCCTGTTTACGGAAAACTGCAAATTAAAGCAGAGGAATGATCAGCAGTGCAACAATGTTGATAACCTTGATCATCGGGTTGATTGCCGGGCCTGCTGTATCCTTATACGGGTCTCCGACCGTGTCGCCGGTGACAGAGGCCTTGTGTCCGTCACTGCCTTTTTTGTGCATGACGCCTTTGTCGTCGGTAACGCCGTCCTCAAAGGATTTCTTGGCATTGTCCCAGGCACCGCCGCCGCTCGTCATGGCAATCGCCAGGAAGAGACCGGTCAGAATGCTGCCGATAAGCACGCCGCCAAGCGCCTTTGGTCCGAGGATAAAGCCTACGAGGATCGGTGCCACGACCGGCAGAAGCGCAGGCAGCATCATCTCCCTGATTGCCGACTTGGTAACGATGTCAACGCATTTGCCGTATTCAGGCTTTCCGGTTCCTTCCATAATGCCCTTGATCTCGCGGAACTGTCTGCGGACCTCTTCAACAACACCTCCTGCAGCCTTGCCGACAGCAAGCATAAGCCTGCCGCCGAAGTAATACGGGATGAGGCCGCCGATAAACAATCCGGCGATAATATAGGGGTCTGACAAATCAAACGTCACGCCCTCCATCTTCCGTCCAAGCTCCCTTGAATACTCAGCAAAGAGAACAAGCGCTGCAAGACCGGCAGAACCGATTGCATACCCTTTGGTAACAGCCTTTGTGGTGTTTCCGACTGCATCGAGCGGGTCAGTAATATCGCGGACTTCTGAAGGAAGTTCTGCCATTTCTGCAATACCGCCAGCGTTGTCAGTGATCGGGCCATAGGAGTCAATGGCAACAACGATGCCTGTCATCGAGAGCATCGAAACAGCTGAGAGTGCTATTGCAAAAAGACCGCCGCCCACGTTGCCGGCAAAACCGCCGCCAAGTGCATAAGCACCGAGTATTGCACCGACAATGACAAATGCAGGGAGTGCAGTAGCTTCCATGCTCATTGCAAGACCAGCGATAACGTTTGTGCCGTGACCCGTAAGGCTCGCCTTGGCAATGGTCTTCACAGGCCGGTATTCTTTTGCTGTGTAATACTCGGTTATCCAGACGATAAGTCCGGTCAGGGCAAGGCCGATGAATGCCGTCATAAAGACGCTCATCTGGGTAAAGCCGCCGGAATCAACTCCTCCCAGGCCAAGGAACCATCCGGAAACAAAATAAAAAGCGATCGCGGCAAGTATGCCTGAAACCGCCAGTCCCTTATAGAGGGCACCCATGATGTACTGGCTCTTGCCGAGTCTTACGAAATAGGTACCGATAATAGAAGCAATAATAGAAACGCCGCCGAGCAGGAGCGGGAATTCGATCCAGGGGCTGTCTGCGCCAAAGACCGACTTTGCAAGCAGCATTGCTGCAACAAGCGTAACCGTATAGGTCTCATAAAGGTCTGCTGCCATTCCTGCACAGTCACCGACGTTGTCGCCCACGTTGTCAGCGATAACAGCAGGGTTTCTCGGGTCATCCTCAGGGATGCCTGCCTCTACCTTGCCCACGAGGTCAGCGCCTACGTCAGCTGCCTTGGTGTAGATTCCGCCTGCAATACGGGCAAACACGGACATGAGCGAACAGCCAAACCCAAGCCCGATGAGCGCATGAAATGCCTGCTCGCCTGCTACGTTCCTTGCAACAGCGAAGTACCCTGCAAGACCGATTATTCCGAGTCCGACGACCATGATCCCGGTAACTGATCCGCCCTTAAACGAGAGGGTAAGCGCGTTCTGCAGCCCTTTTGAGGCAGCCTGTGTTGTACGCACATTCGCACGAACGGTAACCCACATGCCGACAAATCCGGCAAGGGCTGACCCTACGGTGCCGATAAGAAATCCGATTGCTGCCCATAAACCGAGGGCAGGGATTGCGGCTATCACAACAAAAAGCACAACCGCAACTATGGCAACGGTCTTATACTCACGGGCAAGAAACGCATAAGCGCCTTCCTTGACCGCATTTGATATCTCCTGCATACGCTCAGTGCCGGCATCCTGTCTGGAAACCCACATAGCAGTCCAGAGCGCGTATGCCACTCCGATACCGCCGCAAATTAATGCAAATGCTATAATACTCATCCACTTCCTCCTTACAGATAAACGTTATGTATTCAATAATGCGGTGCAAAGCTCAACTGCCTAATCCCCCGGGTTCACCTCCTTTAAATAAGGTTATAACAACAACAGGTATAAAGATAACCTCTTTCAACCAGGATATTTATCGGATATATAATCCTTCAGATAATGGTTTTCAGCACGAAGATCAGTCACCTGCGCCTTTACAACATCCCTGATTGAGAGCATCGAAACGATCTTGTTTTTCTCCAGCACCGGGAGATGTCTGATCCTGTTTTTTATCATGATCGTAGTCACATAGCACAGGTCATCGTCAGGCTCTACAATAATGAGATTGGAACTCATGACCTCAGATACCTGTATGTCCTTAAAAGGACGGTCGCCTTTCCGTGTCCAGCATTTCAGAACATCCCGTTCCGTGAACATCCCCACCGGCTTCTCCCCGTCGACGACAACAAGCGCACCGATTTCATTTTCGACCAGCTGGGTTATTGCATCAGCTACCGACTTGTCCTTCGCTATTGAAATAATATCCTTATGCGAGGTCCCGATTATTTCTTTTACTATTGCCATTCTGCCGCACTCATTCCTTTCGATACGTTACATTGTTGTTCTATTTATTAATACTTCTTGTCCTCTCGTCCCGAATATTTTGCAAATACGAGAGCAGTTGTCCTGTAAACCATATGGGCCATCTTTGAATACGGGGCATAGGCAAAGAGGAAGAAGACGGCCACAAGATGCACAAAATATACCGGATAGGCAAGCACGGCAATGTCTGCAAGCCTCAGCACCTGCGCCAGTATGCCGGTGGTTACTATGGTAAGAATCACGCTGATAAACAGCCAGTCATAATAACTCCCGTTTCCGGCCTTTGCAGCGTTCTTCATCCGGTTTGTAATAACCATCAGGATCCCGGCCAGCAGGATCACCCCGCTGAAATTGCCGAGTATCTTCATCGGGTCATACTGCGGATACGGGGACTCGCCGAAGTTAAAGAGGTAGGTCGGCTGGATACCAAAGAATGAATGCCCATAAATATAGACAATCGCCCATGTTGTCGTTATTGCCAGCCCGACAAACCCGAAGAACACAAACATGTGTGAATTAGACCGGTCTTTGGTAATTTCACACTTCTTGAACCGCTTGTGGGTCATGAACTCGATGATGGTATTCAGAAGTATTATCGGGATCGGGCCCTTCACCTTTCGCTGCCATTTATTTGTGCTTATCTCGGCGCCGGATTTCAGGTCTTTCCAGTATCTGACAATTCCGGCAAAAAAGCCCAGGAGTGCAAACGAGGCAGCTGCAATGAATATCGTATCAATCACCGGCACTGATATGAATTTTTTTGCATAGATGATCTCGCCTTCAGGGATTCTGAGGTTTCCGAGATACCCGATCACAACCAGGAACAGGACAACCGGGACAGCGATGAGCATCCAGAGATATTTCGGGTCTCCGACCATTCTTCCAAGGGCGCTCGGGAAGGCGTAGTGTTCTATGCTCAGTTTTCTGACTGCGCCAAGCACCTCTCCCGGCTTTGCGCCTCTGGGGCAGTATGCGGTGCAGTCACTGCACTGATGGCAGAGCCATATATCAGGGTTGCTGAAGAGTTTGTCCTTCAGCCCCCACTGTGCCTGGATCATCTCTTTTCTCGGGAAAGGCTTATCATCAGGCGTCACATTGCAGACAACCGAACATGTCGCACACTGGTAGCATTTCTTCAAAGACTCCCCGCCGGACGCCATAACCTTCTTTACAAAATCTAAATCAGGTTTTATCAACTTGCCTTCTGACATTATCAACCTCCTAAAAACCCTTCATTGGATTAAAGCCTACGCCTTCTATTACCTTTACAAAGTTGCCGATAAGTTCCGGTATCTTGTGGTATTCATCGATAGAGAACTGTATCTGCTGGACCCTGACCGGCTCAAGTCTGAGTTTTCCGAGCGTCTCGGCCACGTTGTCCATTCTCCTGTTGCAGAGTTCACTCCCTTTCACGAAATGGCACTGGTAGTCGTCGCCGTACTTGCAGCCAATGAGAAGGACTCCGTCATTTCCCTTGGACATGGCATCGGCTATCCATACCGTATTTACCGAGCCGAGGCATCTCACCGGAATGAACCTGAGATCCGCAGAATATTTCAGTTTCTGGAGCCCTGCCATATCAAGCGCCGGCAGCGCGTCATTTTCGCATATGAATGCAATGATCCTGTATTTTTCCTCTTCCTCTTCAGGGACATTTACAGCCTTGACCATTGAACCGATCATGTCTACGTGATAATTTTTAAAGGAGATAATTCTTTCAGGACATGCTCCCATGCAGGTGCCGCATCTTCTGCACCGGGTCGGATTCGGTTTCGGCGTGCCCTTTTCATCATCATCGAGAGCACCGAACGGGCATTCCTCAGTACAGCGCTTGCACTGCGTGCATCTCTGGAAAAAGAATTCAGGGAATGAGGTGTCTCCTGACCTCGGGTGGACAGCCATGCCCCTGTTTGTAGACTCAAGACACTGAATCGCCTTCAGCGCTGCGCCGGTAGCGTCTTCGATGCATTCGCCGTTGGTCATTGTCTGTCTTACGTTCCCGGCAGTATAAATGCCCGTCCTCCTCGTCTCATACGGAAAACAGATATAATTTGAATCTGCATACCCGTCAAACAGCTCAAGATCCTTGAATGCAGGTCCCTGTCTGTAGGCAAGGTTAATGACCGGGTCAAATTTTGTCTCAGGGACCATCCCTGTCGCAAGCACAACCATGTCAACATTGACCGCTATCTTCTCGCCTAAGATGGTGTCATCGACTTCGACCGTCAGACTCTTGTCGGCATTTTCAGTAATATTTTTTACTTCGCCCCTCGTGAGGAAGATGCCTTCGTCGTTCTGCGTATTTTTATAGAAATTCTCATAGTGTCCCGGGGTCCGCATATGCTTGTAGAAGATAAATGCCTTTCCGTCGCTGTAATCCTCACGCACGTATTTCGCCTGCTTCAGTGATATGAGGCTCGTGACAGAAGAACAGTACGGAAAGTCACTGTCTTCGCCGTCCAGGCCCGGGCTCTGAATGAACGCTACTGATTTTGCCTCCTTGCCGTCAGAAGGCCTGACTATTTTACCCTTGCCTGCTGTTTCCTCCATCATCACGTTCGTGACAACATTGGCGAACCTGCCAAAACCGAGATGTGCGAACTCGCTCGGGTCGCCCGGTCTTCCGCCTGCTGCAACGATAACAACTCCAAAGCGTTCAGCATCAGGGTCCTTGGTAAGGATGTCTTCGCATTTTATCTGGTCTGCAGGGAGTTCCACCGGCTCTTCTGTCTTTGCCTCGCCTGCCTTCTCTTCCTCTTCCTTTTTCTTGGGAGGCGGAACATCCCATTTTGTCTTTGTGCCGGTCTGCTTGAAGGAAACGTCAAACATTCCGGGAGATCCGCTGATCCTTGCGATCTCCATATTTGTTTTTACGCTTATCCTGGAGTGGCCGTTAACCTGTTTGATCAGTTCCTGGATGTTCGTCGGCTCAAGCTCGGCAAACGGGGCAGCAGTCGGTATCTGCTTTCTCTGAGAAGCAGCGTACCCGCCAAGCTTTGCCTGCTTCTCTACGATCGTAACATCATAGCCGGTGTTTGCAGCCTCGAGCGCAGCCGTAAGTCCGGTAATGCCGCCGCCGATAACGAGTATGTTCCTGACAAAGGTCTCCATAAAAGGCTCGGGAAGGGCTGTCTTCTGGGCCTTTACAATCCCCATCCTTACATAGTCCTCGGCCAGCATCTGTGTATCTTCATTGGGCATGGTTTCGACGGTTACCTGCTCCTTGCCCTCCTCATCCTTGGTCTTCTTCTCAACCTGTTTTGTCGGGTCATGGGTCCAGACGACCTGTTCCCGTATGTTCGCCCGTTCAACAATATTGGAAGGACCGAAGTCAAACACTTCGTGCTTGACCCGCCCTGAGCATGCTGCAATAACGATGGTATTGACTCCCTCGGTCTCGATATCGTTCCTGATCAGCTTTACCCCTTCTTCGCCGCAGAGAACCGGATGGGTTTTGCATACCGGAGCTTTATATTCTTTTGTTGCAACCTGCGAAAGCGCATCAAGGTTGAGTCCTTCTCCGATTGAACAGCCGCCGCATATATATACACCAAGTTTCTTTTCCATGTTCCTACCTCCTCCCCAGCATTTGAATGGCCTTCAGTGCTGTTCCCGTTGCTGTCTGTCCGGAGGACATAACATCACATGGTTTCTTGACGCACCCTGTTGCCAGTATTTCGCTTGATATTACAAAATTGTTCTCATCGTATTTTGCATTTCCCGGAACCTTGACTGTCGCGGTTGCAGGCTCCATGCCGGTCGCTAGCACCACCATATCAAATTTCTCAGTAAGCTTCTTCCCTGAGATGGTATCCTCAACCGTTACGATGGCATCGCCGGTCTGCGTATCTTCCTCTATCCTTGCAACCTTGCCCTTGATAAAAGAGACGTTGGCATCAGCCTTTACCTTCTTGTAGAACTTTTCATACCTTCCGGGCGTTCTCAGGTCTATATAGAAGATGGTTGCCTTTGATTTCGGGTTCGCTTCCCTGATATAGGTAGTCTGTTTCAGGGATGCAAGGCAGCAGATATATGAACAGAACGGGAGGTGGTTTTCATCCCGTGACCCTGCACACTGCACAAACGCTATCTTTTCGACCAGTTTCCCGTCAGACGGCCTGACGATCTTGCCTTTCGTCGGTCCGTTGGGGGCAGCCAGCCGTTCCATCATGACGTTCGTAATGACATTTTTAACCTTTCCAAAGGCAAGGTTGTCAATCTTCTTTGCATCATATGGGTTCCAGCCTGTTGCCCAGATAATTGAAGCCACCTTTAACGTGTAGGTGTTGGGTTTCATGTCAAGGTCTATGGCATTGTACGTACAGGCATCCCTGCATTTTTGCGCAGTACCTGTGCCGATAATCGACTGGTGCAGCACATACCTCTGCGGGAAGGCCATATCATGGGGCAGAAATGCTGCCTTGGTCTTGTCCAGCCCTGCGTTAAATTCATTCGGGATCTCGACATCGCATGCTTCAGCACACTTTCCGCAGCAGGTGCAGTTGCTGTTTACATACCGCGGGGTTTCCCTGAGTGTCACATCATAGTTGCCGGGACCGCCTGTTATCTTCTCAACTTCGGTCATGGTAACATATTTTATGTTCTTGCTCTTCTTTATTCTCTGAAAATTTATCTCCAGTCCGCATGTTGGCGGGCAGAGCTTCGGGAAATACTTATACATCCTCGCAACTCTTCCCCCTAAGTAAGGGTTCTTTTCAACGATAAACACATCATGTCCAACCTCAGCTGCCTCAAGGGCTGCGGTAATGCCGCTAATGCCTCCGCCAACCACAAGGATTGTTCCTGACACCGGGGTCCCGCCTGTTACATCAGCCATGTCATTCCTCCATTATTCCTTACAGATTAACAATCTCTATATCCAAACGATGCCTTTCAGCTTCGCCTTTGTCATGCCGGTTCAGGAAAAAACTTTGCCAT